>JAFVCI010000103.1 GCA_017479315.1 Opitutales bacterium
ACCCAACCGACGGAACGTTTGGCGATCTTAAAATCCTACGTCACCACGCCTTTATTAAAAGCCTTTGCCGAAAAAAACGGTTTAAAGTGCGTTGAAACCCACACGGGCTTCAAGTGGATCGGCGCGAAGTTGAAAAAGTATGAAGAGCAGGCCAAAGAAGCTCTCTTTTGCACCGAAGGTCTTTGTTTGGATTACAAACGCTGCACCTGCGAAGCGCGCCGCCGTTTACTCGGTCAACACTCGACGGTTCTTCTTCTGGGAGCGGAGGAGAGTTGCGGATTTTTGGCAAACGATGCCGTACGCGACAAGGATGCCAATGCCGCAACCTTAATGGCGTGCGAATTGGTCGCGTATTTAAAATCCGAAAAGCTCAATTATACGGAATATCTGGATCGCATTTACCGCAAGTATGGTTATTTTCATGAGGATTTGCTGAGCTTTACCTTCGAAGGTGCGGCGGGGCTGGAAAGGATCAAAAAATTGATGAGTTCTTACCGACAATGTCCGCCGAAAACGTTCGGCAACGCATGTGTCATAGAAATTATTGATTTTCTGAACACGGAAAAGATGAAAGACGCGGATGGCGATGCGGTTCCGCCGAGTAATTTCATGAAGTTTCGCCTTGGGAATAATTGCACCGTCGCCGTTCGTCCGAGCGGCACTGAACCGAAAATCAAATTTTACCTGTTCGGCGAAGGAAAAGTCCAAGAAGGCGATGATTTAAGCCGTATCAAGCGAGACGTTACGGAACGACTGAGTGCTTTAAAGGAAGCCCTCAAAAGCGACGTTGAGGAACGAACAAAATAAACCCACCCTAAAAAACAAAGACCTCAAAACCACTGTTTTGCTTTGGCAGGGGGGCTCTTCTCCGCGGCTATTCGCCTTTAAAAATACACAAACCGTCTGTTCCGAAATCCGTTGCAGACTGACCGTTCACAACGAACACATTCCTACAAAAAGCCGACAACAGCTTTCTTGTGCGGGTATCTATCGTCAAACGAAGCTTAATATTCAAATCGGCGACACGTCGATCCCAGTCCTCGCCATGAAGCTTTCTCGTGCCATCTTTATCCTCAAAATGCTCTTGGTAAATCCATATATCAACCGTTACAGGCTCCGTACTTATCGGAATTTTCTTTCTTGTTTTTTCATTCGTCAGGTATCCTCCCCCCGCAAAACGGTTCCGATATTCCTCGAACGGCTCCTTGATTTCGTTTCTCACCTTTTCCTTTTCTTTTTCTTCTTCTTCTTTTTCCCACTTTTTTCTCAAAGCTTCCTTAAAAAGAGAACAAGATTTCAGATATTCCGGCAATAAAGTTCGCACCTTTGAAAGAGCAATCCGAAGCTTATCATCTTGCAAATCGGGTACACGCCCGAGTTCTTTCAAAAAATCGTCCCATGCGAGCAAAACCTTATTTCGGTCGGAATCACAGGAAATTTTTTGAAAAACACTCCATTTTTCCAATAAAAGTTTGTATCTCTCATTTCGTGGGGCGTGTTTCTTTAAAAGCTCTTCGCATTCCGCTATTTGAGATTTTATCTCTTTTTGCCGTTCCAAATATACCTTGCCGCAAAGCGAGTAGTTCTTAACTACGATTGAATCTTCCTTATCCATTTTTCCTCGTACTTTCCACCGCTTGTGTTCTTGCAATTTCTCACAAAGACAACGGTACTCTTGGAAATCGATACAGGAAGTAAGGTTCGTATAGACCCTTCCGCTACTCTCGGCAACTGTCTTAAGAAACTCCGAGACAAAATCTTCTCCGAAAACCCCCGTCAAAAATTCTCTGCTCCGAACCAAATCGCCAATCAAAAACGGACCCTCGGTATCCACCGCCACACCCATTTCTAACATAAAATCGTCATCACAGGACACGGGAACATCGGAAAAACAGCAACTGCTCCAACGCCTTTCTTCCAAAGCCGTTTTATCGCCGCAAAGAGCCGTCAATTTTTCGCTATCCTGCATCGTCAAAGCATAAGCCTCCGGCAAATATCCTCCCGTTCCGTCCGCAACGAGCTTGTCGTTATCGATTTTTATACCCAACCGTCCCAACAAACTTTCCGCGTCGGGATATTGTGCATAGGAAGAATACGCCCCGACAAACGCCATGCCGACGCAAAGTGAGTGTGCCAATAATTTTCTCATATCAACGGAATTCGAAATAGTTTTGTTTCGGAAGAAAAATTTTTACAAGCAAAAAAACAACCTGCCTGTCGATACGGAAACGATCCTCTCGGTGAAAAAACCGTTACTTTCAATTTTTCATCTCAATGGTCTTTTCTTGAAAAACAGCCGTATTTCTGATATAATTTTCATATGAAACGGCTGGTGTTGTTGCGGCACGGCGAAAGCGTTTGGAACCTGGCCAATCGCTTTACCGGCTGGACGGATGTGGATTTATCGGATAACGGCAAAGCGGAAGCCAAAAAAGCGGGAAAATTACTGAAAGAACACAATTTTTCCTTCGACCGCACTTATTCATCCGTACTCAAGCGCGCCATCCGTACGTTGTGGATCGTACTCGACGAATTGGATGAAATGTGGCTTCCGACCGAACACAACTGGCGATTGAACGAACGTCATTACGGTGCGTTGCAGGGTCTCAATAAAGCCGAAACCGCCGTTCAATACGGTGAGGAACAGGTGCACTTGTGGCGTCGCAGCTACGATATACCGCCGCCTTTGTTGGAACCGTCGGACGAACGTCACCCGAAGAACGATCCGCGTTATGCCGACATCCCTGCCGAGCAACTGCCTGGCGGCGAAAGCCTCAAAGACACTTTGCATCGCCTGTTGCCTTACTGGCATTCAACCCTCGCGCCCGCTTTGAATGCGGGGCAGAAAATTCTCATCGTCGCCCACGGCAATTCCCTGCGCGCTTTGGTGCAATATCTGGACAATCTTTCCAATGACGAAATTCTAAACCTCAACATCCCGACGGGCGTCCCGCTGGTATACGAATTGGATGACGATTTGAAGCCGATAAGGCACGGGTATTTGAGAGAAAAGGGAATAAATTACGAAACCCGCTAACCGTCACTAAACGTTAAGAACGAAAATTAAAACTTCTTTACAAAGTTTCTAACAAGCGAAAAGAAGCTTTGTTTTATCCGTCAATCTCCCTCTTTCCCGAGCAGATTCAACAATAGCAGGCTTCCAAAACCAAAATAACTTTTTTAATAATCGTCTGCCGATAACATAAAAACAGGCTCAACTCCCGTTACCTTTATTTCTTATTTTTACCACTGAACCAACGTCGCCGCCCACGTCAATCCGGCACCGAATGCCACAAGCACGATACGGTCGCCTCTACAAAATCGACCCTCAACCATTGCCTGCGCGAAGACAATCGGGATCGATGCTGCGGAGGTATTGCCCGTATGTTCAATGTTACACACAAAACGTTCCATCGGTACCTGTAACTGTTGCGCCAGTGCCTGAACGATCCGAATGTTTGCCTGATGCGGAACAAACCACGCAATGTCTTCCGCCGTTAAACCGTTCCGTTTTAAAAGCTCTTCCGTGGCTTCCGCCATGTGACGAACAGCCGCCTTAAACAGTTCTTTACCGTTCATGGTAACGGTATGCAGGCAACCCTCGACGGTTTCTTTGGAAGCCGGTTGCGCCGAACCGCCCGCCGGCACGTACAGCAAATTCGCCGCCGAACCGTCCGCTCCCGCCAAACCGTCGACAATAGCAGGCAAATCGGACGCACCGTTGCCGAGTACAAACGCACCCGCTCCATCCCCAAACAGCACGCATGTAGCGCGATCTTCCCAATTAACAATGGAAGATAACTTTTCGCTGCCGATGACCAACGCATGGCGGTAACGTTCATCCCGTAACAGGGAACGCGTCGCCTCCAAAGCGTACAAGAAACCCGAACAGGCAGCGTTCATGTCAAACGACGGCACGGAATTCAGTCCAAGCTTCGCCTGAATAAGAACCGCGGCTGAAGGCGTGACGTGATCCGGCGTTACGGTGGCGACAATTAAAAGATCGATATCGTTCGGTTTCAACCCGTCATCCTCAAGTGCCCGTTGCGCCGCCCGAACCGCCAAATCGGAACAAGCTTCACTTTCCGCCGCCAAATGCCGTTCGCAAATGCCCGTCCGCGTACGAATCCACTCATCGGACGTATCGACAACCTTCGCCAAATCGTTATTCGTGACCACACGCTCCGGCAGATAAGAACCGACGCCTTCAATTGAAATTGATTTCATTCGTTCGTTTAAATTTATGACACTACCCTCTCTCACAACAGTGCACCATCAAAAACATAACGCCCTAAGCAACATGTTGTGATGCTACATTGTAAGCAAAAAGACACGCTCTTGTATATAACTCAAATTTTAAATTCCATATACTAGGTTCCGATACGGTTATATTTTCTGGCAGTAAAACACAATTGTTTTTCCAGCAACAATTTATTCTTTGCCGAACAATTTCTTTTCAAAAACGAAAAATTCTCTCCAAAATCGTTGCATCTTTGCCTCTCTCTCCAAAACTCATTATAATATTTATACACTTCTTCCGATTATGCCCCCGACCTTGCCATCCGAAAAGACTTCCCCTTTCTCCCCCTCCGATCTCCATCTCTTTTCACAAGGCAATCACGATCGGATTTACGAAAAATTCGGGGCGCATCGGATGCAATACGGAAACGCGAACGGTTACCACTTCGCCGTTTGGGCACCGAATGCGCAATACGTATCAGTGGTCGGTTCCTTCAACGGTTGGGATGATATGGCTCATCCGATGCAACACGTCGGTTCATCGGGGATTTGGGAAACATTCATTCCAAACGTCAAAGCGGGCGAAACCTACAAATACGCCCTTGTCGACTGCAACGGACAACGACGGCTCAAAGCGGATCCGTATGCTCGTTGGGGAGAATATGACAAAGGGCACGCGTCCATCCTCTGTACACCGTTATCGGATTACGTTTGGCACGACGGCGATTGGATGACGAAGCGGATAGAACAAAATTCGTACGAACAGCCGCTGTCGGTTTACGAAGTGCATGCGGATTCCTGGAAACGCAACGCCGACAACAAACCGCTTTCCTATCGGGAACTGGCACATGAACTGGTTGCGTACTTAAAACAAACGGGTTTCACGCATGTGGAATTCATGCCGATTGCCGAACATCCGCTGACGGCGTCGTGGGGATATCAGGTCACGGGATTTTTTGCGCCGACATCGCGCTACGGAACGCCGCAGGACTTTCAATATCTGGTCGATACCCTGCATCAAAATAATATCGGCGTTATCCTCGACTGGGTGCCGGGGCATTTCCCGAAGGACGATTGGGGATTGGCGCGCTTTGACGGAACGGCGCTCTACGAATACCTCGATCCGCGTCTCGGTGAACAACCGGATTGGGGAACGTATGTTTTTAATTTCGGTCGCAACGAAGTGCGCAATTTTCTCATCAACAGCGCACTGTTTTGGGCGGATAAATATCACGTCGACGGGTTACGTTTTGATGCGGTTTCGTCCATGCTGTATTTGAATTTTTCGCGCAAAGACGGCGAATGGCTCCCCAATCGTTACGGCGGAAACATAAATCTCGAAGCCGTCGACTTTTTGCGCACCGTCAACGACTGCCTGCATCAACGTTTCCCGGGGTTCATTACGATTGCCGAAGAATCGTCTTCCTTCGGGCGCGTTTCGCAACCGACCGCCGTCGAAGGATTGGGGTTTGACTTCAAATGGAACATGGGGTGGATGCACGACACGCTTTCTTACCTCAAACGCGATCCGATCGCCCGCCGTTACCATCACAACCAAATGACCTTTGCGATGCTCTATCAATACTCGGAACATTTTATCAACGCCTTTTCGCACGACGAAGTGGTCTACGGAAAATGTTCGCTGTTGCGCAACATGGGCTCTTGTTATGCGTCCGATAAATTTGCGACCCTGCGCGCGCTGTACGGTTTCATGTGGGGCTGGCCGGGGAAGAAACTGCTGTTTATGGGCGATGAATTCGCGCCGTGGGACGAATGGGATTTTCATAAGGAATTGGATTGGTTTTTGTTGCAACGCCCCGAACACGCCGGCGTACGGAAATTGGTTTCGGACTTAAACGCCCTCTATCGATCACACCCGGTGTGGTACCAATCGGATATGGAGCCGGGCGGTTTTTTCTGGATCAATCCCGATGATGCCGATAACAGCGTTTTTTCGTTTATCCGCAAAGATCGCCGTCAACGCACCGAAGTCGACAAACTTTCGGAAGCTCTGCGACCGTCGCAACCGTTTCAACCCGATGAACGCCTGCGAGACGTTTGCCGCGCGTTGGGAGGGGGTACGGATGGCATCGGAACCAACGCCTCAACTGCCGAAAATTCGGGGACAACCGCCGCGATGAACGACGTCGGAACCCAAGCCGACATCACGGACGAACAACACACAATCCCCGAACCGACCGCCTCTTTCGGCAACGATCGCGCTTCGAACGACGTATTTTCGGTCGCGCCGACGGGCAATACAAAAAATTCAATCGGCACCGAAAACACATGCGGTATGATTTGCGGAACGTCCGCGTCCGATTGTGGTGATGCGGGTTTGTGCCATGCGAAAAACGATGTTCAAAATGCCTGTTTGACGGATGTTGAACCTAATCATTCCGCCGATACAACGTCCAACACCGAACCGTTCGGCGAACCGCTGCTGTTTATTTCCAACTTTACGCCCGTCGAACGTTCTCATTACAAATGCGGCGTTCCGTTATGCGGTGTGTGGCGCGAAATTTTCAACTCCGACGCAAGCATTTACGGCGGTCAAAACCGTGGCAACTGCGGTTGCGTTAAAGCTTTATCGGAACCGCACGACAATCAACCGTACACGTTGGATTTGTGCCTGCCGCCACTGTCGACGCTGATTTTGGAACATGTGAGCGAAACAAAAAAGGAAACCAACGTCGCACGGTGAGCATTTGTTGCATCGTGGATTTCCGAAGAGGAATTTTGCAATTTTTAGATTATTCCAATGCGTATTTTCGACGACAAACGGCATTTCGGTATAATTTTTAAAAAAACATGCTGTTTCGTACCGAATTTTATAAAAAAACCGAAAAAAGGCTGATGCTTTGCTGAAGCACCTAAACCTCAATAAGCCTCGGTGCAATACAAATCCCCCGAAGTTCCGTTCGGGTACGGGAACAAACCTTATAGGTAACTCCGAAAATAACAGCGCACATATCACTGCGGTGCATTTAAAAAAAACATTTTTGACCTCAAAACCGATACAGATCGGATCTCATCTCTTCTAACCTATTCACATAAAACAGCACATAAAGAACAAAACAGCTGGATCCGTAAACGGTTTTTGCCTGTTTATTTTTTACGTTCTTTACGATATTGATCTATATCAGCCAGTAATTTGTCTACGTTTTTCTGTATCATCCCAAAAGCTTTTTCAAATATTTCTTTCTTATCTGAATTTACTTTCTTTATGTCACGAGATAAAGCTTCCAATTTTTTTTTCAATTTTTGGATATCACGTATCAAAAAGGACGTATCATTGAGAATCTTACCTTTTGCGTCTTTTGCGTCCGAAAATACACTCTTCCACTTTTCATATGTGTCAATACATGCGTTAAATTTACGACGAATGCTCTTCTCTGCATTATTTATTTCTGAAAGATTATTTCCTATTGTTTCTTCATTCGAAGATAATATTTGCGGAACTTTGGTTTCTTTTTCCTCATTCTCTTTAGATTTGCCTTCATGTTGATTGTTTATCTTCGGATTTTTCGCTTCACACTCCTCGAGTTTCTGCTCTTGTTTTGGGGTCTCCCTTTGAGTTTTTTCCGATATTCCATCGGTTTTATCTGTCTCTTTTTTTTCCTCAGTAATGCATTCGTACCGTTTATTCGCCTCTAATTTTCTAAGAGCATATTTTAAAGCTTTGGTACCATGATACGGTTGCTCATCGATTCCTTCTGAGTAAGGGTCCCTTTTTTCAAAAAACTGAAGACAAAACGTTCCGACTTCAAACCATCTGCTCACACGGATTTCTGAACTTTCGAAACAACACTTCCTGATATTGTAATCAAAGCAAAACAATACATCGAAACGATCGCTAATATATTTCTGTAATCAATGCAGAAACGAAAAATTGGCTCCCTCTCCGAGCGATAAAACCAAACATCAACATAAGAACACGCGTCCTTTTTGTGTTGCAAAAACGCATCCACAAACAAATCGGAAAGAATCTTTCTCCCGAAATCCTCGCTTAAAAGCACTTTACAAACCCTTACGAGCTCCTCAGTTCCTTTTTGGTCGGCATGTTCGCACTTCGCTACTTTTTCAACTTTTTCCCCTAAACCCTTATGGTTAAAAACATTATATCCGAACAATTGACAGGAAAAAAAGCCTTTCCAGAGTATTCCGCATTCGCCCTTTTCTTTTTCTTCTTTCGTCACGTTTTCCGAAAACTTAGCCAAGCTGTACTTACCATCGTATTCCTCCAGGTATTGCAACGCTTTGCTTTTTTCACCGAACAGCGCCAAATTCTTAAAATCAGATTTCTTTGCGTTCTCATAAACGTCCTTAAACGCTTTCTGGAATACCGCGGTCAAACCGTCTTCCGCATCGGTCCGTTTCCCGTATTCATCTATGCTTATACCCGTTAAATGCATCAGCAAATCCTTTACGGGCGGATATGCACCGTATAACGGTAAATTTTTTGCCAGTCCTGCGGCGACGAAAACAATTAAAAACTTTCTCATATCGAATATTACACCCTCCTCCTCTTAAAACTTCCTTCCGCCTCCACGTCTTCCGAATCCGGCGTCCGCGGACGCTTGTTCGGATCGCGCAACTCCGATGCCTTGTCCTCTTTGTCTTCTTCCGTATGCACTTTTAAATCTTCTTCCTCTTCCTCCGAACCCCCTTTGCTTTTCTTCGAATTTTCCTGTTTTTCTTCGGCAACCGCTTTCTTCTCTTCTCTTAAAATCTTTTCTTCACCTCTACACATCGTACCTTCCCAACACGGATGCTGCCGTACACACTCCATTGAACGCTCGTCAGAATTCAAAAAATTTGAACAAACGGCAAAAACATCGTTCCAATCTCCTTCCTCTTTCTCCGAACCTAAATTCTCTTTGCTTTTCTCCGGATTTTCCTGTTTTTCTTCGTCAACCGCTTCCTTCCCTTCTCTTAAAATCTTTTCTTCACCCTCACGCATCACACTCTCCCAATACGGATGCTGCCACACGCGCTCCATTGAACGATCGTCAAAATTCAAAAAATTTGAACGAACGGAATCCCTGTTAATTCCCAGATATTCCAATTGCGGTTGATTTGACCCCCAACATTTCCCGCCGTTATCCACCCGATCCCCGCCGAAATCATGCTTTTCGAAGTCGTATCCGAAGCTGAAACGAAGCACGAAAACGGACGCACATTTCGCTTGCCGTTCCTTCTCTTTGATCGTTTGGGAATACATCACGTCAAATCGAAAAACGTTTTTCTTGAGTGTATCCGGAGAAAATTCGACATCAAAACACGAATAAGCCGCATCCTTGTTATCGTACAACGCCTTCAACAACGGTTCCGTCATCAACCGCTTCGCAAATTCTTCGCTCAAAAGGACACGGCAAACCTTTGTAAGTTCCGCAATTCTTTTTGTATCGGCTCGGGTCAACATCGTCTTCCTCAATCGATCCGTTTCCGACGCCTCGACCGCCTTTCGAAGCGTTTCCCCGTTAAAAACGCTCATCCCCTGAACCGTGCAGGAAAAAAATCCGTAAATCGTGTCAAATCGCCACTGCCAATCGCGATAATCCTCCGGTTTGTAATCCTTGAAACCAAAATTTTTTGATAACGTCAGGGAACCGTTTTCTTCTCCGATCAACTTCAAATCTTCAAAACCCGATTTTTTAAAACTCGATGCTTCCGCCTGTTGATAAACTTCCTTGAAGACTTTTTCGACGACGGCTCCGATACCTCCCCGCACATCCAACTTCGCCTCAATATCCTTCAACGACGGATACGGCGTACCGTATGATGCCGTGCATACCGACGCCAACCCGAGGTAACTCAAAAAACGGAAACGTTTACTCATACGGCTTTACACTTCGGGTAAGTTTTTCCGATGTAAAGAAAAATTTCCCGTCCGCACCGCTCCCGTTCAGAATATTGCTTAAATCAGTTGCGCAACAGGTTGCTTTTTCTTAAAATAAGTATGTATTCACGCAAA
>JAFVCI010000104.1 GCA_017479315.1 Opitutales bacterium
AGGGTAAAGTCCGTTTTTTCGCCGACGCGCAACGAAATCTCCGTCGGTTCCGCCGTGAAACGTCCGCTGTCGATGAGTAAATTGCCGACGAAATTCATATTTTCGCCGTTCACGACCGACACGGGATAACTCTTGCCGACCGTCACCGCCGGGACGCGAAACGACAGCACGTTTTCCGAGAGTAATTCCGTCGGTGCATCGTAATCGCCGACGCGGATGCGGTTGTTTGCCGTAAAGCCGCTCCCGAGAACGCGCACTTCGCTTCCCACGGGGGCGCGGTCAATTTCCAGCGACAAATTGCCGAAGCCCGAAATCGAAAACGACGCCAGCGGAGTTTTGCGCACATAACTCTTTACGGTACCCGACCGATATTGTTCGTAGCTGACCTGGAAGTAATACTTGGCATCCGTCCGCGTTGCATCCAGTTCGTGGTCGTAATAGTAAAGTCCCTCCATATCCGCGTCCTGCCGCAACGGAAACTGTTGCCCGTCGATGACCAACAGCGGCTTAAAGGTATCCGGCACCAACCTTCGCGGATCGACGGCGCACTGCATCGTAAAACGGTACAAATTCGACGGATTGCGCTTCGCCGTCTGCGGCGTCAGATTGGTGACGTACTGCGAACCGCATCCCGACAGCAGACCGCAACAAACAACCGCGGCAAGACGTAAAGCGTGTTTTTTCATAGACCGAAACCGTTCCATAGCTTATTTTTTTCTAAAACGCCCCTTTCATGCAAGCGTTAAGTTTGGGTCTTTATGTCCATGTGCCGTTTTGTCCGAATGCCTGCGGGTATTGTCACTTTTACAAATGCCGACCGAGTGCTTCTGCGGTAAGATGTTTTCTGGAACAAGTTGCTTTTGAAAGGGAACGTTGGCGGAACGTTTGGGAGGTGCGACCGTTTGAAACCCTTTACTGGGGCGGCGGCAGTCCGAGCTGTTTGGACGTTGATGCTTTACGCGCCTTGGGACGTTTATGCCCGACGACGGAACATCTGAAGGAATGGACGGTTGAGGTTTCCCCGACATCGATTACGGAGGAAAAACTGCGTATCTTAAAGGAACTCGGCGTGAATCGGCTTTCGTTGGGCGTGCAAAGTTTTAACACTCATACGTTGCAACAATTGGGACGCAAACAAACACCGCAACAGGTTTATCGTGCGTATGAACAAATGCGCGCCGTCGGTTTTAAGAATATCAATCTGGATTTAATCTTCCCGCCCGATTTTACATCCCTTGAGGTCTGGAAAGCAGATTTAAAGGCGGCGATTGCGTTACATCCCGAACATCTTTCAACCTACTGTTTGACCTATGAGAATGAAGCGGGAGCCTTCACGCCCGAGGCTTATAAAAGTGTGGATAACGATCGCGAGGCGGATTTTTATCGCTTTACATGGGAATTTTTGGAGCAAAACGGTTATCGACATTACGAAGTTTCCAACTTTGCGCGTCCCGGATACGAATGTCGGCATAATATCAACACCTGGCGCATGCAGGAGTGGCTCGGTTGGGGACCTGCCGCGGCGTCGCAGTTCAACGGGCGACGCTTCCAAAATTCCTGTTCGTCGGATTATGCTTCGGGTAACACGATTGAAAACGTCTCTTTAACGGAGGAAGATTTGTGCAAGGATTGCCTGATTTTCGGATTGCGCATGTGCGACGGCGTGGACTTGAATGAACTGCAACGGCGTTTTCCAAAAGGGAATTTGAAAATTTACCAACCGCTTTGGGAACGCTTTGAACGGGAAGGGTGGGTGGTTTTTGAAAACAATTGCGTGCGTTGTACGGCGAAAGGCTTACTCCTGGCGGATGGATTGGCGTCGGAACTGCTCTGAGAGCGGCGGAATTTTCCGAGAATACCCCAAAAAATCTTGACAAGCGTTCTTCGCACCCATGATCTTGAGTACGTTAAGTGGGTGCGTTGATAATGTAAGTTGATGAAAATAACGCAAAAAGTTACAATATGAACATGAAAATGAATGTTAAAAAGCACGCTTTTAAAGTAATCGCTGCGGTGTGTCTGATGCTGGGCGGGTGCGGTGAAACATCGCGACCGTATCACAACTCCGAATTTACGCACGGCAACATGAAGTGGCATTTGGAGAAAAACAAGACGCACGAAAGCGAGGTTTTGGAAGTTTTTGGTCCGCCCAATGTGACCTCCGTCGACAGCGAGGGTTTGGAAATGTGGGTGTACCAGAAAATGTCGACATCCAAAATCGAGAGTGCCTTCGGCGGCGGTTTGAATTTGTCGGCGTTGATAAACGAAGTTTCGGGGAACGTGATGGGCGGTCGGCTTGCTCAGGCGGGTATAAAAGGTAACCTCGGCGGATCGGGCGGTTTTCAGGGCGGTCGCCATACGTCGACGCAATCGTCCAAGACGTGTACCATGATTTTAAAATTCGATGCCGGCGGTGTTTTGGTCGAATATCGTTTCCGCACGAGCAATTTCTAGAAATTTGGTTCGAAAGCCGGCGATGCGTTTTTGGATTTACGGCAGAAACGTGATCTGATGTCGTTGGTTTGCGTACATCGGTAGTTTTTCGTGGGTGAGGCGGTTTTTATCCGAAAATAAAGCATGAGGAATATGAAATCTTATTTGAAACTTTTAGCATTGACGGTTGTCTGTTGTTTGCTGAGCGGATGCGGTAGCGCGCCGAAAATGACGTCACTGCAACTGAAATCCCTGCAGGAGCGCGAGTTTGAGAGCAATAAAAAAACGGTCTTTGCCAGCACCGTGTCGGTGTTGCAGGATTTGGGCTACCTGGTCAAAACGGTGGACTATAAAGGCGGATTGATTACGGCGGAAAGCCCGTTGGAAGTCAGCCGCAATTATCTGACGTGGAACAAGAGCTCCAAACGAACCGGCGTCAGTGCCTTCGTGGATGAGTTCCCGAGAAAAACGACCGTTCGTTTGAATTTCGTCGTCAATGACGTTTCGGAACATTGGTTCAGTAAGGATACGACCGAAGAAACCGTGATTTTGGATCCGAGCGTGTACAATGAAATTTTTGATAAAATCGGTGAAAGTATCTTTCTGCGGGAGGGGATGAATTAACGTTGACCTTGACGCAATCAAAAGCGGGAGATACACTGAGAGTGTACTTTTAATGGAGAAGGCGGGTGTCGTGAAATCTTCTCTGCGTTTTTCCTTGCATCGGCGATGCTGTGTTGCGTTTTGGGCGGATGCGGAAGAACCTCGAAGGTGACGCGCGAGGATTTGGATTCGTTTCGAAAACACACGTTTTGGAGTGATAAGAAGACGGTTTTTTCGAGCACCGTTTCGGCTCTGCAGGATATGCGGTACGTGGTGAGGACCACGGATTACGCGAGCGGTTTGATTACGGCGGAAACTTTGGCGACGGATGGGCGCCAAAAGAATACCGGGCGGAGGTTCGTCAGTGCTTTCGTGGAAGAATTTCCGAATGAGGGAACGGCGGTTCATTTGGATTTTGTTGCCGATAAAGGTTCGGGGCGTTCCGTCAAGGAAGTCTTTGTTTTCGATCGGAGATTGTACGAAGAGGTTTTCGATAAAATCGAACAGAAGGTTCGCGGTCGGCAACAGATACAGCTCTATCAGTTGCAACAAAACCGGGATTGAGTGTTTCGGTGCGCCGTTGAATTGGCAGATTTAATCATTTTCGGTTGACGGGCAGTGTTTTTTTGATGCTTATTGCGTAGTTTTTACTGCCTCAGCCAAACACTCCTTGAGTAGCTTTTGGCAATATCGATCGCCCGTTGAAGACGACGTTCGTCTTCCAAACGTTCGAAAGCATTCCGCGGTTCTGCTTCTCCGCGACACCGTTGCAGGTACCAGCGGCTTTCTTCATGGATCATCCGACCGATGTCGTGCAGTGCGCCTTCGTCCGCCCAAAACGGCGACAACGTGGTTCGGAACTCATACGTTTCCGGATTTCGTTGCAACAGTAACTCAACGGAAGCCTTCAAATTTGTAAGTAAAGTTAAAGCTTCGTTCGGGTGCGCCAATTTTAAATAACGTTTCGGCGAGGTTTTTAAATCCATAGCGATATAATCAACCTCGGGAGCAACCGATTTCAACACCTCCGAACGGCTGCCGTTGGTGTCGAGCTTTATTTTTAAATTCAGAGCTTTAAAATGTTCGATCAGTTGAGTAAGAACGGTTGGTTGTAACGTCGGTTCGCCGCCGCTGATGCACACACCCGTCAAGAGCCGTCGTGCATCGCGCAGGTAGGATAAAATTTGTTCCAACGTCCAGCCATTGCGCTCGACATTCGCCTCTAAATTTTGGTTGTGGCAATAGGAACAATGAAAATTGCATCCGGGGATGAAAACAACGGCACAAACTTCGCCGGGATAATCCACCAGCGAATGTTTCAGAAAGCCGAATTTCATATTCGATTGCGGTACAATTTTAATCACGTTTCATCCACAACAACGGATACGGTCGTCCTTCTTCGTCAACTTCCGTACGTTTATAGACCGAAAAACCCATCTTTTTATAAAAGCTGACGGCATCGGGATTTTGTTCGTTGACCGTTACTTCACGGATGCCGAATGTCTCAATGCCATGGCGGATCAGCTTCTTACCAAAGCCTTTGTTTCTTTCTGCGGGATCCAAAAAAAGCATTTCAAGCTTTCGGTTCCCGATCCCCATAAAACCGAAAGGGGAACCGCCTTCATTCACGGCGATGATTAAATGCTCGACCGTTTGTAAGGCTTTCGGAATATCCTCCTTAATCGCATCAATCTCGGCCGTGGACAAAAATTGATGCGTTGCGCGGACGCTTCGCTCCCATACGGCGGTCAATGCGCCAAGTAATTCGGTTGAGCAACTTTGAATGGTTACAAGTTTCATGAACAATGTCCCTACCGACGGTTTCCGTTGTACGACATCCGTTGGCAGGCATATCCGTTTTAAACATTTTGCGGTAAAAGGTGTGCAAAGAGTGCGCGAAGTTCCCGACACATCGGCACGCCTGCAATTTTCGGAATCACCTTAAAGAACCCGCGTTGTACGCATCAACGGCAACCTTTCCTTTGAGAAAAATTCCGTTGCTTTTCATAGGCTCGAAGCTTCACGCAGGCGTTTCCGTTCGCGCAATCGATCAGCTTGCCATGCGGATACGTTCCTTGATTTTGTCCGTATCGTAAATAACCTCCGTATTTTTCCCGACCAACACCAAGGCGGGTAAATTGCGAATGTTGTATTTTCTTGCAAGATCCAATCCCGCTTCTTCGGAGGTATTCACATAGGTGCCCGCGAAATGCTGTTCAACGAGATACGGCTTCATCGATTGGCACTTGATGCACGTGTCGCTGTGGAAGAATAAAACATCGGACGGCTTCCCGGCAACGGCTTTCGAGGCATTTTCGTCCTTTTTGCCGACACCCTCCGAAAAGAGCGTTCCGTCGGAAGACGTTCTCCCGCAGGCATCGTTTTCGGATGCCCCGTCGGATGTTCCGCAGGTGCACGTCGCAGGCGCGCTTCCCGAAGCTTCCCCGTCACACGAACTTTGCTCATGTCCGCCGCATCCGCAGGCAAACGGCGCACATTCACCGGGCGGAACGGAATGCGCGACATCGTACGTGACGCGTTGCTTGAATTCCTCCTTTTTGCCCTTATTCCAGAACGTGACCGCGCGGTAATAGCCCGTAATACGGCTGTAGACTTCCATTTCACTGCCGCACTTCGGGCAAAAATCCTGTCGTCCCGCCAAACGTCCGTGGTTTTCGCATACCGAAAACGTCGGGGAAATCGAAACGTACGGAATGCGGAAGTTTTCGACGATTTGGCGCACCAACGTACGGCAGGACTTGGCATCCGGCAACGATTCGCCCAAAAAGACGTGAAAAACCGTGCCGCCGGTGTATTTGGTTTGCAGACTTTCCTGCTGTTTTAAAGCTTCGAATACATCCGCCGTACAATCGACCGGTAAATTGGAAGAGTTCGTATAGTAGGGATCGACGGTTCCCGATTGGATCATATTCGGAAACTTCTCCTTATCGATTTTCGCCAAACGATAGGAGGTGCCTTCGGCGGGCGTGGCTTCCAAATTGTACAAATTGCCGGTTTTTTCCTGAAAATCTTTCAATTTTTCCCG
Source organism: Opitutales bacterium (assembly GCA_017479315.1). Lineage (GTDB taxonomy): Bacteria > Verrucomicrobiota > Verrucomicrobiia > Opitutales > UBA9783 > UBA3222. Next base: position 6,083 of record JAFVCI010000104.1, read on the forward strand.
CATGTGCATCAAAACTTCCTCCGTGAAGGCATGTCCTTCGGGAGTGGCAATGGACTGGTGCAGGAAATTGAGGCAACATTCGTGCATGCCGACCAGTCCGATGGTCGAAAAGTGATTGTTGAAGTGCTTCAAATAGTGCTTCGTGTAGGGGAATAAACCCTGTTCCATCAGCTTTTCGATGGTGCGCCGCTTGCATTCGAGCGAATCCTTGGCGAGCTCCATCAAATCATCCAAACGTCGGTAAAAATCCTCTTTATTGCGACTCAAATAACCGATACGCGGCATATTGAGGGTCACGACGCCGATGGAACCGGTGAATTCGTCCGCGCCAAACAGTCCGCCGCCGCGCCGCCGCAGTTCGCGCTTATCCAGTTGCAGTCGGCAACACATACTGCGCACATCCGACGGATTGAGATCGGAATTGATAAAGTTTTGGAAGTACGGCGTGCCATATTTGGCGGTCATTTGGAACAGCAAATCCGCGTTTTCGCTGTCCCAATTAAAATCCTTTGTAATATTATACGTCGGAATGGGATAAGCGAAACCGCGCCCGTCGGCGTCGCCTTCGAGCATGACTTCCAAAAACGCGCGGTTGATGAGATCGATTTCCGCCTGACAATCCTTGTAACACAGATCGCTCTCTTTGCCGCCGATGACCGCTTTTTTGTCCGCCAAATCGCTCGGACAGACCCAATCGAGGGTAATGTTGGTGAACGGCGGCTGCGTTCCCCAGCGGGACGGCGTATTCACGCTGAAGACAAAACTCTGAATGTGTTGCTTGACTTCGTCGAACGATAAGCCGTCTTTTTTAACGAACGGCGCCAGGTAGGTATCGAAGCTCGACAGCGCTTGTGCACCCGCCCATTCGTTCTGCATCGTCCCGAGAAAGTTAATGATGTGCCAAATCGCGGTCGAAAAATGCTTTGCCGGCTTGGAGTTGATTTTTCCGCGAACACCGCCGAAACCCTCTTCCAATAACTGCCTTAAACTCCATCCGGCGCAGTAACCGGAGAACATCGACAAATCATGCAGATGAAAGTCGCCGTTTTTGTGGGCGTCGGCAATCTTTTTGTCGTACACCCGATGCAGCCAATAGTTGGCGGTAATCGCACCGGCGTTGTGCAAAATCAACCCGCCGACCGAGTAATTGATACTGCTGTTTTCGTTGACGCGCCAATCGCTTTGGTTCAGATAGCCGTCCATCGTTTTTTCGATGTCCAGCACCAACGCTTTGCCTTCGCGCAGGCGTTCGTGTTGATGACGATACAAAATGTACGCCTTCGCCACGTCGCCGAAATGTTCCTCCATGAGCGTTTGCTCGATGATGTCCTGAATTTCTTCGACGGCGGGAATGGTGCGGGCGTGATAGCGGCGATTGACGGCATCCGTCACCTGATCCGTCAGGCGCAGCAACGTCTCCTTTGAATGCGGGCTTTGCGTCGCCAAAAACGCCTGTTGCAGGGCATTGAAAATGCGCTCTTTTTGGAACGGAACAAACGTACCGTCGCGTTTAATAATGGTTTGAATGGGCATGAGTGAGGATTGATTTTCTTCATTGTCCGATGTTCGGAAAAGAAATGCAAGTTGTTTTGAAGTGAAAGTTTTTTTGAAGAGATGGAGATAATGAAAAGATTTTTCGATGATTGAAAGATGGGCATAATTTTTAAACAAGCTGGGACAAAAACAATGAACATGCGGGGAAAATGTGTGGAACAATGAAGGTTGTGTTGCAAGATACAGAGACAATATCCTCTGGGTCCATTTGTTTTTTTAAAAAATCTTGCATACATCTTTTTTCCTGTATAAAAGAGGCGGTGAGATTTGATTCTTTTTATGACAACCGTAACCGTTCTAACATCTGATACGTTCGAAGCTTTCATTCAACAGCCGCTGGCGGTGGTTGATTTTTGGGCGCCGTGGTGCGGTCCGTGCCGTGCGCTGGCACCGATTTTGGAGAAGGTAGCGCGGGAGCAAAACATTGCGATCGGTAAAGTTAACGTGGAGGAGAGCAATACGGAAGCATTGGTAAAGCAGTATAACATCCGCAGTATTCCGGCGTTGTTTTTCTTTAAAAACGGGCAACAAGTCGGCAGTCACGTTGGCGCGCTTTCGGAAGAAGATTTATTGAATAAAATTCGGTCTTTATGAAGCCGCAGACGTTGTTGCTTGATCTTATCAAGCGCTATCCGTCGCTGAAACCGTTGCGAGCGTCCTTGGAGGCGGGATTTCATCTGTTGCGCGAAGGTTTCCAGCAATCGGGAAAGTGGCTGATTGCCGGCAACGGCGGCAGTGCGTCGGATGCC
>JAFVCI010000105.1 GCA_017479315.1 Opitutales bacterium
CTTGTTCTCGTCCTCAATCTTGTTCTCGTCCTCAATCTTGTTCTCGTCCTCAATCTTGTTCTCGTCCTCAATCTTGTTCTCGTCCTCAATCTTGTTCTCGTCCTCAATCTTGTTCTCGTCCTCAATCTTGTTCTCGTCCTGCTTAAATTGATCGTTCTCAACCTGCTCCTCTTTCTGCTCAATCTCGTTCTCCTTCTTCAGATTTTCTTTTTTCTTATCTAAATCCTCTTTTTCTTTATCCAAAGCATCCTGCTCCTTCTTCGAATCTTCCAACTGACGTTTCTCTTCCTCCGTTAATTCTTTTTTTCGCTCCAGTTCCCGTTGCCGTTGATCAAGTTCTTTCTGCTTTTCTTCCAATTCCTGCCGCTGTAAATCCAGCTTTCTCTGCTCTTCTGCCAACTCCTGTTGCTTCGCACCTTCGCCATCGACCTGCTCAAAGGAAAGTTGCTCTTTATCCGCATCGGAACTCGAAGAACCGAAAACGCCGGAACCACCGCCATCCAAAGAAGTATCCGTACTTTCTCCGTCCGATTCGAGACCTTCATCCTTCACCTCTTCCGGCTGTTTCTCTTCCGGCACTTTCTCCTGCTCTGGCTCTTCCTTCTCTGCTTCGTTTTCCTTTTTCTCTTCGACCCCCTCACTCGTGTTCTTCAGAGCCTCCAACGCCCCATTTCCTCCAACGGTCGAAGCCCTCGAACCTTCGGTGTTTGCTCTTTCTCCGACACCCTGTACCTTCATGAGAAGACGACCTGCTTCATCAGAGACCGCAACCTCCTGCAACGAACCATCGCCGCTCACAACCGCATCCGTTCCGGAATTTTGCCACACAAGATAGGCTGAACCTGCTGCCACTACGGCGACTGCTCCTGACATCACCACATGGGTTTTAGCAGCCCCAATTATCGACTGTAATACTTTGAATGCTTTTATAATAAGTCCACCCATATAACAAAATTACGATACAGTTTTAGGTTATACGATTTTCAGGCGTTTTGTAAATAAAAAATTTCAATCTCTTTAAAATCTTCCGTACCCAGCCGTTTTCAACCCGCATCGAATACGATCAAAAAAACGTCGAATGTTTAATTTATACCAGAACCGACGGGAACCATATCTAAACGCATATCTCTCGCTGAAGTTATCAAAAAAATAAGCCAAGAGCAAGGGCAAACGCCGCTCATGCCCCCCTATACCATCCCCAGCTGCATTTTGCCCGCTTCGGAAATTTTCTCCTGTGACCATGGCGGTTCCCAGACCAACGAAATATCCACCGAGGTAATGCTCTTTAAAAATCCCAATACATCGTAGATATTCGAAAAAATGTGCGGTCCCATCGGACATGTCGGCGAGGTCAGCGTCATTTCGATGACGACCTTAAAGCCTTTTTCGGACGTTTCGGCGGGTTTTTTGAAAAAACGCTTACAAAAACCGAGCTTTTCCGTCTTTTTGATCGCTTCCTCCGTCAACGTGACATTATAAACCAAACCCAAGTCGACAATGTTCACGTGCATTTCGGGATCGTCTACAGTTTTCAAGAGTTCCCAAATGCGCGCCGAAAGCTGCTCTTTGTCGATCTCCACCGTTCGATATTCAGTCTTCCGCCGTCACCATCGCGGCATTCGTCGCAAGCGCTTCGTTCGAAAAGCCGTATAAGAAGCCTTCCAGGAAAAGGCATTTCGCGGTTTCGGGCTCCAATCCGCGCGCCTGCAGATAAAATAACACCTCCCGCGGCAACGGTTGCGTCGCAGTGCCGTGAGACGCACGAACGTTTTTATTCGCAATGTGCATCAGCGGACGCGCGCACACGCGACCGTTCGGCGTAAGAATATAATTTAAATTCTTTTGCAACAGCACGGCATCCGCGGCGGATTGCTCAACCGTTCCGTCGTAAGTCAGACGCAAAAAGCCTTTATCTTCAATCACCGAATGCACGCGACAATTTGAAGACGTTTGCGGTGCGTGATGAAAAATCAACATTTGCCAATCGCACTCGGCAGAGGCTTTCAAATGCAGACCATCCTTCCAGTCGACGGATGCCTTTGTGCCGTTGAGATGAACAACAAGCGTATTTTTTAAATTTTCTCTTACCGTTCCGACCGAGACATGACGCAGGTGCGCTTCTTTATCCAAGTCGAAGGTCGCTTTGTACGAACGGGGCTCGCTCAGATGCAACAAAGAGGAATTTTCTTCCAATGTATAGTGTACATCCGAACCTTGTTCGATGATCGCAACGCGCGTATTCTTCCCGAGACGAATATACAAAGGAACTTCGAACGCCTCAAACGCGAAGTACCGTTCGGAAATGTATCCGTCATTGAAACAAAAGCAATCGTTTCCTTCGCGCTTCTCCCACGTACCAAACGGCTGCGGTTGTCCGATCGGCAACATAACGGGAGGCGATACGTCCATATTCCTTGTCATTCTATGGATTTAAAAAGCGATCTGGCAACCCAACAACATACGACATGCTCGGCGATTTGTTGCCCGCTCTTTGTATGTGTACTACTGCCGTTCAACCGACCGCATTCTCGACATCCATATCGATGAGGCGTTTCAATTCCACGCCGTATTCCAACGGAAACGATTGCACCAAATCATTCACAAAACCGTTGACGCTCAAACTCATCGCCGCCGCACGGCTCAAGCCGCGCTGTTGCAGGTAAAACAATTTTTCTTCGTCCACCGACGCAACGCTTGCTTCGTGTTTAATTGAATGTGCGTCGCCGCAAATATCGACCGTCGGCAAGGTTCCCGTCGGGCTGTGTTCGCCCAGGAGCAACGAATGACATTCGGTAACGTTTTTGCAGTTTTTTAATCCCTGCTTTACGAAAACTTTCCCGCGGTAACCCGCCCAACCGTCGTCGACGGAAACGGACTTCGAAACAATGTTCGAAGTCGTATCGTCCGCCAGATGAAACACGCGCGCGCCCGTGTCCTGCCGTTGCCCGTGATGCGCCAACGCCAACGAGAGAACTTCGCAACGGGCTCCGCGGCCTTTCAACAACACACCCGGGTATTTGAGCGTTAATTTCGACCCGACGTGACCGTCCATAAAACGCACATCGGCATTCTCTTCCGCCCAACCGCGGATGGTGACCGCGTTGATGACGTTGGTCGACCAATTTTGTACCGTTATAAATTGCAGTTTGGCATTTTTCTTAACGACAAACTCCACCACCGCCGCATGAAGGTTCTGCGTATCGTACGACGGCGCGGTACAGCCTTCCATAAACGTCAACTCCGCGCCTTCGTCCACAATAATTAAAGTTCTTTCGAACTGCCCGGAACGTTCAGCGTTGATGCGGAAATACGCCTGCAACGGCTACTGTACTTTTACGTTTTTCGGTACATAGACGAAACTGCCGCCGCTGAACACCGCACTGTTCAACGCCGCAAAACGATTGTCGGTCGGGGGGACAATTTTCGAAAAATACGGTTTAAACAGCTCGCCGTACGTACAAAGACCTTCGCGCGAATCGGTGAAAATCACGCCTTTGTTCTCCAGATATTCCTGCATTTTGGCATACGCCGCCTCGCTGTCGAACTGCGCTTCGACACCCGCCAGAAACGCCCGCTCCTTCTCGGGTACGCCCAAACGCTCAAAGGTCGTCTTAATGTTCTCGGGAACGTCTTCCCAACGCCGCTGCGGTTTTTGCCCCTCCGCCACGTAGTAACGCATGCGATCGAAATCAACGTCATGCAATTCCGGCGGCACCCAATCGGGCAACGGCAGATCCTTGAAAATTTTCAGTGCATTGAGGCGAAATTGTAAGAGTTCCGGCGGTTCGCGCTTCGTCTCCGAAATAAAACGTACCGTCGCTTCGTTTAAACCGAAACCGTTATCGGAGGATGCCGCCGAAAGTCTCATACGTCCCGATGGTGTCGTACGAAACCGTCGGCGTCAAAAGCTTTCCGTTTGATCGTATGTTATCCTTACGTTACCTCTATTTGTTGAACGGCTTTATGATGATTGGCTTCCATTCTTCACTTTTCAGACGGTAAAACACGGTACCGTTGAAATGTTCGCACGCCAACCGCAGATTTAAATTATTCTTGTTATAAATAAAAACCCGATCGCCCGCGCCACCGCCCCATAGGCTGACCGTGCGGTCGCTTTCGATTTTGAAAAAGAGCTCGTTGAGCGCAAACGTCGCAAATAAAGATGATGCACAGGGGACTTCCCGAACGGATCCAGACCGAGCGTGACCGACATCTCGGGTTTTGGAAGAAGGTACGGTTTTTGTTATCTTGGAAATTTACCGTGTACATGTCCCGTCTCGGAACTCTGCATCGCGAAAAATTCAAAACCGCCGTCGATTTGAAGGAATGAAAGGCTGTAATCTTCCGCATGGCAACGGAAACACGCGAAACAGAGTAAAATTGTAAAGGCACCCGCGTTTTTCACAGCCTTTAAAAAATACCGCATCGATGAAGTTATTCCGACAATCGTTATTTTTTTCTCAAAAAATAGCCCATATCATCCTTGCTGTAATCGTTGTTTTTCATCTGTTTCTTTTTTTCTTTCGGCGGTTTCAGCGCCGCCTCGTCAAACTTTATCAAATCCGCAGGTTTATTGCTGAACCACGGATGCTCATTGTAAGGATTGAGGATGGTAAAATCCGATTTACCTTCACGATTCATCACCTGCACTTCTCCATTCAGGTTGTCGAAATTCACATGAAACGAGGATTCGTTTTCTTTTCGCAACGGTGTTTGATCCCGCATTTCGACGAAAAACCGATCATTGTTTAGAACGCCTTCCGGTTTCGCTCTTTTGGTCCAAAGCGTAACATACCGATCGCCCGTTAATAAAAAAGCCTGTCCGTTAATCTCAAACGTCACGATGGTACCCGCCGAAACCACTTCGGTCACATCTCCCCAGGGAGAGACGGATGTTTCATGTTCGTTACTCGAAGAAATCTTCCCCGTTATGCTCGTGAACTCACCGACAACCTGCACCTCAAAAGAGTACAAATCCTCCCGTTCGCGCGTCAAAGTGATGTAAAATTGGTCGCCGTGCAAACCGACCGTCGCCATCCATCCGCCAAACACCAAAATCCAAAAACGTTTCATAAGTTTCCAGGCATCCTTTCAAAAAAATCCTAAAAGATATGGCACGAGCCGTGCTTCCCCTTATCTTTCTCCAAAAACACCTCCCCGCATGCATCTTCATATTGTTTCACAACCCATGCGTCGGGTCGGACAATCTCAAAACCGTTTTCTTCCGCTTTATCCCACGGGTTCTTTGAAGTGTACGGTACACAGACAATTTGTCGCTCTCTGTTATATGTCAAAACAACGGGCGGGAAAGGTCTGTCGGAAACCGCGGAAACATAAAACCGATCGTCGGCATTCTCATTGTCAATCGTCACCGTTCCGTCGTCCTCGATGATAAAACTGCGCTCGGAGATATCGAAAGAAACATGATGCTCTAATTCTTCCGTCACTTCCGAATTTCCCGAAACGGTCTCCGTTACAAGATCACCGTCGACAAAACGCCCCGAGACATAGCTTTTGTCATCCATATTTTTGACGAAAAAATTAAAATCGTCCGTTTTCGGCAACCGACACAGGCTGATTTTGAAACGATCCGCATATGTCGGAAGCATTGCCCGTATCAAACAGATTAAAAACATTAACCCCAGCTTCATGTCGCCAAAAACACATCCCATCACAGCATTTTCTGTGCCAACCGGATAAAAATGCACACCCGCGCCGCGGAAAATGCACGAAAACCTGCCGATCGCCGCATCCGACCGTACGGGATATTGAATGCGACTGCGGATATTATACCGTATGCAGGCGTCCGTTCTCCAACCGCCACATCGCCGTCGGTTCGCATCGATGCGCAAAATCTTCGTTGTGGGAAACAATAATGAAGCCCGTTGTCGGTCGCAATTCGCGAACGGTCTGCAATACCAATTCGCGCGCTTCCGCATCCAGACCGCTGTCGATTTCGTCCAACAGGGCAAATTGCGGGCGCAAAAATTTTAATTGCAACAATTCGAAACGCTTTTTCTCGCCGCCGGAAAACCCGACGTTCACGGCGCGCGCGGTAAACGTTTTCGGCAATCCGACCGCTTCCAATAACGAATAGAGTTCTTTGTAAAAATCCGTCGCGCTCGCTTTGTGCAACGGATGCTTCGGAAAAAACTTCAACGTTGATCGCAGGAAATTCGCAACCGTCAGACCTTCAATCTCGCACGGCGATTGAAATGCCGCAAAAAGCCCGTGTTGTGCACGTTTCTCGGGTGCCCAATTCTGAATTTCCTTGTCATCAAGCCAAATCCTCCCACCCGATAACGCATACTGCGGATTTCCGATTAACGCCTGCAACAGCGAACTCTTCCCGGCACCGTTAACTCCCGAGAGAACATGCACTTCCCCCGTCGCGAACAAAGAACTTACATGCTCAAAAATAATCTTCTCCCCGCGCCGCAAACTTAAATCTTCAAGTTTCAGCACCGAGACCGTCATTATCTCTACTCAAAAAAAACGCTCCGAACTTGTCAACGCACAAGGACTGTTCCCACGCACCTCCGTCGCCGTTACGTACCGTTGAAACGATACACAGGTCATCGCCGTACCTTCGCTCCGTCTGACGTTTTAAACGGACATTTTTGATGAAAAAAACGGCGAAAACTTTTCCTTTATTTGAAATTTTTTGAAAAAACTTGCAATTTGTTCTCAATTTTATCCGCATAAAAGTATGCGAAAGAAATTATTTTATGTTGCCTGCTTTTTGTGTGCGGGAGCGCTTGCGGTGCCGACGGTTTTCGGGAAAGAGCCGACAAAAGAGGAGTTATTGGAAATCATGCGAGAAGCGCATAAGAAGGGTCTTTGGAAGCCGAATGTCACTCTCGCATCTCAAAAAGACAAGGAAAACGACCCTGTTGTGAACGCATTTAAAAGAAACAATTTCCTTTGGAATCGGATTGCCACCGGCATTCTCAACACCTGCAGATCCGATAAAATCGTATTCCTCCCGCAACGATACCTTAAGCAGGTTGGAAAAATTTTATTACAAAAAGACGGGCAAGGACGGATCGGGACGGAAATGTTTTCCAAAGATCCCGTTGTGGAAATTGTGAAGCAAGATGTTGCGCAATACATGGAACGGTGTTGCCATGACGGGTTCCTGGACAAAGACGAAATTCCAAATTTGGATGCGTTTTTGGTTTTCTTTCATGAGAAATTGTCGCCTTTTGTCGGTGAAAAAGGCTGTGACTTTACCAAAACGGTCGAAGCCTTCAAAAGCGCCTTGTTGGATTTCGGCAACATTGTTCAAAAGATCCGATCGGCATTCGAAAAAAAATCCGAAGGCGAACCCGACCTAAAGGTGTTTTTGCCGCTTATGGAAGCGTTTAAAGAGAAGAAAGAATCCCTGTTGCGGTTTGCCGATCAACCGCATCCCTTCTACGAACAAACCGCGTTCAACTACAACGATGACATTAAGAATTTTTTAAAACGCATCGAGGCATCGGAATGGATGAAGAAACTCAATGCCGTACGGCGGACGACGGCGTTTAAAAATTTTAAACCGAGAGATTTTAAAGCGGAAGAGGAAAAAGCAAAGAACAACTTTGGTATCCTTGGGTTGGATATGAATCGGGTCAAGTATCCGGACCCGTTTAAACATCCAAGGCGCAGAGAACAAGTGGGTGAATTTCTGAAAAAAGAGGTCGAATGTTTTACGGAAGAAATTCGATCCGCTTACGGATGCATCGGAACAACGGCGGAGAAAAATTTCATCAATGCTTTGGAGTTGCTTTATCCGCTGACGGAGAACGCATGGGAGTGTGAACGTTTTGATCCAAAACCCGTTATGCAAGCATTTGAGGAAGCCATGCTGAAATGTGATATTGAAGTGTTGATAAACGAAAATAAACCAAGGTCGGACAACAATGAACTTCACAAAGGCTTCAAACAGTTAAAAAAAGAAAAAAGCATCGATACGCGTACGGTTGAAAAGGACATTTACGACATTTACATTGTTTGTTTCGAAAATAACGTCAAAAAATGCTTTTACGCATTGGCAACAGCCTTACTGAATCTTACGAACCATTGGATTTCCTTTATAGAGACCGTTCGTCGGATAGAAGACGAGGTCCATGAAAATACGGAAAAGGTGTTTGAGGAAACCGTGAAGCAGGTAGCCATCTGGCGTAAAAAACAAGAAGAATATGTACAGACATGCCAACTTACGGAAGCCAATTTTTATAAAACGTTTTTCGGCGGGAAGAAGAAGGATTGGCAGGGTAATTTTGTTGCCACCATCGGAAACACAAAACAACCAGAGTGTTTGGAAATTTTGAAGCAACGCCTGAAGGATTACGGGCTATGGGAACCAATTGTACTGGAAAAGAAAGAAGCTCCGAAAGAACAGAACAGCGAAGAACAGAATCGTATCATCGAAGATAAAAAGGAACCCGAAACGATACAAAAGGAAACGATACCGCAGGAGGGCACTCAATTGTCGAACGAAAAAGAAGTTGCAAAGCCAACGCGGACACGTCGCGTTAACAACAACGGATAGCAACAACGGCGGCGCGATCGGTTGTCGTAAAGAGCAATCGGGGACATCGCAGAGCACAGGCGGTTGCCATCCGACGGAGGGAGAACGAGTAATTGCCGACTCTTTGCGGATTATGTTTATGCGGCTTCGTCGATGAAATCGCAAAGCACATTGCAAAAAAGAACAGTACTCGCAGTTTTATCGCCTGCCCCCAAACGCACCACATACGGATGTCGTTCAAATATCGACGGACACGGATGACGGAGAACGGAGTAGGAAGCGTCGTTGCGGGAAGTCCTATAAGGCGCGAACGTTTGCGTAAACGGGGTAAAAAAAGATTGAGGCCGTTCACGGTCGACGGTGTCGGATTACATCCGAAAGCACCATCCTTCGAAGTTGACGGCGACAGCGCGATTGAAGGAAAAATACCATCCGAAGCCAGCAACGATGTCGGGCTCCTGCCTTAAACAGGCGGTTCGAACCAGGCGCAACCCGAATCAATCATCGATATTGCTTGCATATTCCATCAGATTTTACTTGAAGATTTTTAATACTCGTGTTGAATAAAAGCGTGCTCAACCGACTGAAAAACGCTTTTATCACGGGTCTGCTGGTGCTAATGCCGTTGGGAATCACGTTTTTCGTCGCGCAATTTCTTTTGGAGAAAATCGGAAAACCGGCGAGTGCGCTGTTTTTTGCGCCGTGGAGCTCTTTCCTTGATATACAGTGGCTGGGATGGATGGCGGAAGTCATTGCGGTGCTGATTGTCGTGTTGCTCATCACGGCGTTCGGCTGGCTCTCCAACTTCTTCTTCGGGCGCCTGTGTCTTGCGCTGACGGAACGTTTTATCAAGAAAATCCCGTTCATCAGTACCGTCTACAACACGGTGAAGCAAATTGCGGACACGATGGGGAAAAACAAAAAAGCCGTTTTCCAAAAGGCGGTTTTGGTACATTTTCCGAGCGAGCATTTGTATTCCGTCGGTTTTTTGACCAATCGCGCCAACGGCGAAACGCAGGACAAAACCAAAGAAAACGTCTGCAACGTTTTTGTACCGACCACACCCAATCCCACATCGGGGTTTTTAATCATGGTTCCAGAGGAGAAACTGGTGGTGCTCGATATGTCGGTCGGGGATGCAATTAAGCTGATTATCTCGGGAGGGGCGGTTGTACCGGAGAAACTTGGGGTTAAAACCGTCGAACCGTTGAAAAGGCTCGATTAGCGGTTGCGGGGACGTCCGGAACAACACGCGATTTTTGGTGAACCTGCGAGGTTTCGGGTTCGTTCGGTGAGGCGTGGGTACGTACCAAAGGTATGTTTAAGCCGTTTATCCATTAATAACGAAGGCAAAAACGTTATCGCACCGGAAGCAATCGAAACACACCGTTCATGCCGTTCGCGCATGAAATACGGAGTACCTTTTTTCGCCGCAAAGGGCGAGAGGCCTCATAAAAAAATTCATACGTACTGCCTATATAACGGAGTTGCTTCATCTGCCGACGGTATATCCCAACCCTCCGTTATCTTAACTTCCTCCAGCATATGTTCCAATCGGTTAAAAACCGAAAAATCCGATTCTTCTTTGTGAGCATCCAACAAAGACACCAATTTTTCTCTTGTTTTTTTGAAACCTTGGAGCGATTTATCAAACATATCAAGTGTCCTGTCGGTAAGGGTTTGGACTTGATCTTCGCCTTCAAGTTCTCGGTTCAGGCATTGCGGCAGATTTTTCAAAAACACGAAACTTTCTTTGGGAATCGGTTTTTCGTTTTTTATTTTTTCCTTTTGCGCTTTTGCCGCATCGTTCACCAGTACTTTCAGTTGCTTAACGGTATTGTTCTTTCCGCGAACACCCGCCAGTAGCGATTTAAAGTCCGTCCCGTCGTTGTTTGCAAAAGCATCTTCGATCTCTCCCTTAAGTTGTTCGAAAGCTTTCCATTCGGCATTCTCAACCTTGTCGGTCGTCTCGCCGTCGGTTGCATAGTCTGTGTAATAATCGCCCCAATCCATACGTGTGACACCGGAAAAACCGTAATCGCCTTTTGCAAATGCATCGATATGCTCAATCAGCTCATCGCGCTTCGTATCGATATCGCGACATGCCTGTTTGCAGGCTTCATCGCGCAATTGGTTTTCGAATAATTTTTTAATTTCGTTTTCCAGTTTCTTTGACGGAAGTTTGCTTTCGTAAGATTGCAATAAAGCCGTAAAGTTCTTTATTTGATCGTTCGTTTTCGAATCAACATTTCCAAATGTACTTTTAAAACGTTCCTTGAGATGCGTGACACCGAATTTTTCGTCGTTATCGGGTATGTGACCCCGCAAAAATTTTTCCACATCCGCCTTCAGCGATCTGTTCGCATCGTTGTTACCGATTAAAGCCGTTATTTTCTCCTTTGTGTAGGCATAGCCGCCCGGACGTTTTCCCTTCAATTCGTTGTAAAATGCTTCGCAATCTTTCTTCAAATCCGAATCGATAACGGTCTTCTTCAGCAGGATCTCGAATTTTCTTATGTCTGTTTTCAGCTGGGCGGATGCCTTCAATTCGCCTTTTTTGCCAATCCAGATCGCACGGATGTTGTGTTTAATGTTGTCGAAAAGCTGCTTTATTCTGCTCATACTCACTTTCCCCTGCGCGTCATTCCAGGTCACTTTTCTCGCTTTATTCAAATTTTTGATGTCCGTGAAAATTGTGGAGCGAAGAGTATTAATGGCTTCGGTTTTAAAGATTTCGCTTTCGTTGGACAAAACCGTTCTGCCGTCCGCCGTTTTTCCGGACATCGTTTCCGCGGAAACTTTATCGGGCTGATGAAGAACGGGAGATGTGAGTGAGTGAGTGAGTGAGTGAGCATATGCCATTTGTTTTAAATAAAAATCGGACATAAATTTGAAGATTGTCAAAAAAATCCTACCGCACCCTTTCAAAAACATCGTCCATTGCCGATCATTATCCGCTTAGGTGCGAAATCTGTTGATTATTTTCCGTCAAAATTGTATTATTTTTAATGTAAGCGGCGGATATCTGTCTTTTGTATGAAACATTATTTTTACGCCGAAGGCGGTTGCGGCTGGCTTGAATTGCTGATTTGTATTCCGATTTTTGTCGGCATCCATTTTCTCATTTTAAAGGGACTTCGCGTGCTTCAGAAGCGTCTGCAAACATCCGCCTTTGCCTTCGTAGGATCGCTTTTTCACAAAATACGCTTCAAAATTTACGCCCTGTGGTGCTACTTGTTGATTTGGATGTGTGCCCGCGCGATCGGGCTTTCTCCGTTAGTAACCATCAGTCAGGCACTCGGCGCGTTCCTCTTTTGTCTGCTGTTGGGAGAGGGTTTATTGTTGGTCGGTTGTCTCGGTTGCCGACGGCTTTTGGCGGAAGCCCCGCAGTATGCAACGCTTTTACACCCATGGGTACAGGGAATTTTCGGGTTTATCGGCATTTTGACCGCCGCCAACAATCTGGGTTATTCCATCGGCAGTCTGATAACGGCACTCGGTATCGGCGGCACGGCGCTAGCATTTGCCGCGCAGAAAACGCTCGCCGAACTGTGGGCGGCGCTGTCGCTTTTGCTCGATAAACCTTTTAAAAAAGGCGATCACATCACGATTAAAGGTAACATCTCGGGCGAAGTTGTCTCCCTCGGTCTGCGTTCAACACGCATCCGTACAAAAGAAGGTTCGTTGACGATTATTCCCAACAGCGTGATGGTGGCGGAGTGCATCGAAAACAAAGGTTCTCATTCTTGATGGAAACCGTCGCCGATAATCCACTTCCGCACGAGCCGCCTTTATCGGATGCTCCGTGCAATCCCGTACATTTAACCAAGCGATCTTCGGTAGCTTTCGCTGATAATGTGCTTTCGAAGGTTTTGCCTTCACTGAATGACGGTCGACCGATTTATATTGTCACGCACGAACGTCCCGACGGGGATGCAATCGGAAGTCAGACGGCATTAACGCGTTACCTTCGCAACCTTCATCTGCCGGCATTTGCGCTGTGTACGGATAAAATTTCCGAAACCCTCCGATCGTTTTTGGATAACGTTCCCCAATGCCCGCTGTCGGAATGCAACTTAGAAGCGCATCGAATTGCCGTCGACGCAGGCGATGCGTCGCGCGTCGCCGAAGCACTTCGCGGGTGTTCCTTTGAACTTGTCATCGACCATCACCCCGAAACGGAGGCGGGAACAACTTTCGGTACCTGTCGTTGCATTCAACCGCACCAAAGTTCCGCCTGTGAAGTTCTCACGGATCTATTGGAAGCACACGGATATTTGTTTGACGATCCGGTTATCAACGATGCTTTATACCTTGGGCTCATCAGCGATACGGGAAAATTTTGAAACACCAATACCAACGCCGAAACGTTTCGGCACGCCGAACGCCTCGCCCGCGCCGGCGTTCGTCCGCATCACATCGTACAGCGTTTATACAAGAGCCAAACGTTGCAACAATTGCGGTTGTATGAAATTTTTCTCAACCGCGTTCGCCTGTACGCCGATGGTGCAATCGTATTTTCAACGTTAATGGCGTCGGATTACGAAGCAACGCACACAAACCGAACGAACACGGAGGGTTTCGTGAACCGTCTGTTATTGTTAAAAACCGCCAAAATCGCGGCATTTATCGAAAAAACAACCGCCCTTGTGAAAGTCAGCCTGCGTTCCGTCGATACGACTTATCCAATGAACACCGTCGCTCGACAATGGAACGGCGGTGGACACGTGTGCGCGGCGGGATTTAAATGCGAACCAAGCGCTTTTTCGGAGGAAGCATTGGTGGAGTTACTGAGGGAGGTTGTTTGAAGGATGATAAGATTTAAGCACACAGGTTTTTCGTCTATAATCATTTTTCAAACGCATACCGTTGCCCGTTTCAGTCTTCCCTTTCTCTCAAACAACACCTATCATTGGAGATAAGGGAGTTTTTAAACCATGAAGGTATTCAACTTTGTAAAATTCATCGCTTTATCGGTTGTCGCATTGCATACGTATTTACTTGCGGACACATACAAACTTGAGGTTAAAAAAGACAAACAAACGGTGAAGTTTTGCGTGCATAACCTTACCTATAAATACACGGATTGGTTTTCCGTAAAAAGAGTCGGCGGTTCGTATGAAAGCGGTGACAGTTCGATTTGCGGTTGCATTCGCGATATGAAAATCGGTATGGGAGTTGAATTTAACTTCGGAGGTTTTCGGGTAAAGTTTGATGATAAAAACAATCAACTGAATCTGCGTGACGGCAGTTTTGCGGATACGTTGTTGCTTGAGAAAATCGATTGTCCGGTCGTCGTGGCAAGCGGGACCGCCCTGCAGATCGGTACGCTCGTTACAGGAAGAACGTCTTTCAAAAATGAAGGCGTATTGGAAGCCTCTATTGCGATTTTACAGAACCGTTCGACCGTCGAAAACAGAGGAAAATTTCATGCGCGCAATTTGTTCCTTCACGGTACGGATATTCAAAATTACGACATGGTTATGTACGATGATACCTTTAAAGCCGTCGACGGCAAAATCATCCCGAAAGCCGCCAATTCCGATTTTCCCGAGAAAAAAGGTTTCATTCAAGCGGGAGTACCGTCAGGCAATACGCGGGCTTTACCGCTTCACAAAACATACCACGGGAAGACGGTTGTTGATAAAGGCCGGTTGCAACTTAAGGAACTGACGGACGGAAGCTTTAATGTTCGCAACATTTGGGGACAACCGTTGAACTATACCGCGGTTTTGATCGGTCACCTCGATGCCTGTGGCGGTATCGGTGCCGGTTCCGATGTTACGCTGAATTTTTATCCCGGTTCCCGCTTTATCGCAAACGCCCCCGTGGTTATCGGATCCGGCGTAACGCTGAACCTCGGTTACTCGGACAATTCTTCGTGGGACGATTGTTCCTTTAAAAACAACACCATAAACATCAAATCGGGTTCCGTGTCGCTCCTTAATAACCCGAAAGGCGGTTCAAAAGACGGCATATGGCTCTCGCCGTTTAACGGATCGACACCTCTGTTTCCCGATTTCGACACCGTCAGAACCTATCAAGCGCGCGAAACCGAAGAAATAACCCTATATATTATTTACGGTACATAGCTAAAGCCTCAGAAAAAAAACGATCGACCGAAAATACGTGTTATCGAAGAAAGTCGGAATCTGAAACAACGGACAAAGTTGAAAGAAAGGGAGACGGTTTTTGCTTATTTATGATCGCGTCCGCGGTTTCCCCGCGCGCAACCACGCTTCCATGAATTTGTCCAAATCGCCGTCCATCACACCTTGCACATCGGCGGTTTCGACATTCGTACGCAGATCCTTCACCATCCGATACGGCTGAAAGACATAACTGCGAATTTGGTAACCCCAGCCGATTTCGCCCTTTTCGCCGTAAAAACGCTCCATCGCCGAACGTTTCTCATCCTGCATCCGTTCGTACAAACGCGCTTTTAACACCGCCATCGCCGACGCGCGGTTTTTAATCTGCGAGCGGTCGTTCTGGCAGGTCACGACAATGCCCGTCGGGAAGTGGGTAATGCGCACGGCGGATTCGGTTTTGTTGACGTGTTGCCCGCCGGCACCGCTGGAACGAAACACATCGATACGAATGTCCTTTTCGTTGATCGGCACCTCAATATCGTCATTCAGCTCCGCCACGACATCCACCGCACAAAACGACGTATGGCGCTTATGGTTGGCATCGAAGGGACTGAGGCGCACGAGACGATGGACACCGCGCTCCGCTTTTAAATAGCCATAGGCGTACAATCCGATCACGCGAAACGTTGCGCCCGAAATACCGGCTTCGTCGGCGGTTTGGAGTGCCTGCAAATCCAACGAAAATCCTTTGCGCTCCGCCCAACGCGTGTACATGCGCAATACCATGTTTGCCCAATCGCAGGCTTCGGTTCCGCCCGCACCGGCATGGATGGTCACAATGGCGTTGTTGGCGTCCATCGGTTCCGAAAAAAATGCCTGTAATTCCAGTTCATCGAGGATGGCTTTCGTATCGGCAATCGCCTGCGTCAGTTCCTTCGTCCAAGCCGCTTCATCCGTTTCGGAAAGTTCCGAAGTTTTGCAAAATTCATAAACATCGCGCAGATTATCGACGGCAGCTTTTCCCTTTAAAATCGGCTCCAGCGCACGTTCCCGATCCCGCAATTCCCGTTGTAGCCGTTGGGCATCATCGAGGCGGTTCCCCGCCCACAATGTCTCGTCGCGCAACTGTTCCCGCAGAGAATGAAGTTTTTCGTTCAATGCTTCGAATTTCAGAACCGTCAACAGCGGCTCCCAACGATTGAGCAGCCGTTCCGTCGCATCTTTTAACTCGACCGCGATGAACACACATTCAAGGTAGGAAGGAGGAGGGATGAGAGCAAGGCGGAAGTGTCAGGCAGGATGGCGACCGATTTAACCTGCCGCAGGATATTGCGGATATTGTCTTTTTTAAAGAGATTGGACTGAATTACGCTTTTCTGCATTACTCGAACGGTATCAAAACAACCAAGAACTCCCGCCGGATGCGATGATTGAGTTGTCTCTTTCAGGAATTTGTTTTCTTGCAAAGATCAGATCCCGCACACCTCTCCGACCTTCATCACCATCTTTCAATGCGATCTTCTAAGCTACGACGTACCAAACCTTCATCTTCGCGTTTGTTGTTCCAAAGGCACTTATATTCGTTCCCTGGCGCACGACATCGGC
>JAFVCI010000106.1 GCA_017479315.1 Opitutales bacterium
ACAAACAGCTATGCGGCGCTTAATTTCGTCCGTCACGTGCGGAATGACCTGCACGGTTTTTCCCACATAGAAACCTTCGCGCTCCTTCCGCAAAATCGCTTCATAAATCTTCCCCGACGTCACGCTGTTGTTGCGCGTCAGTTTCGCGTGCGTAAAGCGTTCGTAATGCCCGAGGTCCAAATCCGTTTCCGCGCCGTCCTCCAAGACATAAACTTCGCCGTGCTGACAGGGGTTCATGGTGCCCGGATCGACATTTAAATACGGATCCATTTTCAACATCCCGACCTTCAATCCCTGCGCTTCCAGCAACGCCCCGATCGAGGCCGCCGTCAGCCCCTTCCCGAGCGATGACACAACGCCTCCCGTAATAAAAACAAACTTCATGCCGCACCTACGATTTCAAACTGATACCCGACGTTTTTGCGCGCAAGGTTTTTTGTGCATTGACGAATTTTGTCTGAACAGAAGCGACTTAAAGCGAATTTAGCACGAAAAACGGATACAAAACCCGAACCCGTCGGCTCCAATCCTAACCTACGCGGTACACAATCCCGACCGCGTTTCGAACGGCTTCCATAGTGTTTTGCGCGATCGTTTTCATCTTTTTCGTACCTTCAATCGCAATCTCCAGAGCTTCCTTATCCGTAACGGCGGCGCGCTTTTCCCGAACGGGTTTCAATAAAGTTTGCAAAATCTCATCCAACCGCCGTTTTAACGTCATATCCCCCAGCCCGCCCTTGCGGTACTGCATTTTTAAAGATTCAACCTCATCCTTATCGGGATCGAATGCATCCAGATAAGCAAACACCACGTTGCCCTCCGTTTTTCCGGGATCGGAAACGCGAATATGATTTGGATCCGTGTACATCGAAAACACTTTTTCGTGCACCGTTTCGGCGGAATCGGACAAAAAAATCGCATTCCCGAGCGACTTTGAGGCCTTTGCGTTGCCGTCAATGCCGATTAAACGCGGCGTTTTGCTCAACATCAGTTCGACCTCGCGCAGGCAATCCGTTTTGTACGTATAATTAAAACGCCGCACCAATTCGTTGGTTTGCTCAATCATCGGTGCCTGATCCTCGCCTGCCGGGACGTGCGTCGCGCGAAACAGCGTAATATCCGCCGCCTGACTGACGGGATAACACAAAAAACCCGCCGGAATCGACTCTTCAAAACCGCGCAACTGAATTTCGTTCTTAATCGTCGGATTGCGCTGTAAACGCGATATGGTCACCAAATTCAGCAACAGCATCGTCAATTCGCATAACTCGGGGATTTGTGACTGAATAAAAATCGTTGTTTTTTGCGGATCAATCCCAACCGCCAAGTAATCTTTGACGACCTCGGCAACATTTTTGACCACATGCTCGGGACGTTCAAAGTAATCGGTCAACGCCTGCATGTCGGCAATCATTACAAACTGTTCGCAAGCATGCTGTAACTGAACGCGATTTTGCAGCGACCCGACGTAATGACCGAGATGCAACGGACCCGTCGGGCGATCGCCCGTTAAGAGAACTTTTTTCGATTCCGACATGCTTTTATGAAAAGTTGTTTTGAAGTAGGCGGCAAAGGATTTTTTGGGGGGAATTGATATGTTTAAAATTCTCCATGCATACCCGAAAAGATCATGCAAACGCGCTGAAACAGCTTTCCAAAAAAGCAAACTTTATTTTGCAAAATACCACCGACGGAGCATAACCGCCTCCCGTTCTTGCGCCCTCACAACAGGCGGTTTTTTTAAAAAAATCGGTATTTTCAATGTTTCACCGCCAATCGGTGCACAACCCCTAATCGTCCTCGGATTTTGTTTCCTCCTCTGAAGATACAGTCGATAAATTTTCGGAAGATATGGTATTGTTTTCCGAAAAAGACGGAGACAAAGACTTCACAACGGATTTTTTCGGATCGCCATACTCACCTTTTACTCCGTCCAGTACCACGTCCACGCGAACGGCTTTCAGTGCACCAAGGCAGTGTGTGACAGCGTTTTTCGCCGCTTCCTGAAAACGCATGGAGGACACTTCGAACGATTGATTGACATCCAGAGAGATGTATAATTTCAAAAGCAGCAATCGACGTTTATTGATGCATTGAACGCGTTTGACGGAACCGCCTTCGATTTCCGCGCACGCCGAACGGATTAAATTCAAAACCGTTGCACGACTGACCCAAACCGAACCGTTGTCGGTCGATGCGGCGCGAAACGGACGGAAGCGGGCAAAAAAACGACGAACAATAATCCATAACAACAAAAAAGCGACAACACCGCCGATAAATTCTTTATACGC
>JAFVCI010000107.1 GCA_017479315.1 Opitutales bacterium
AAGTTCCGCTCGAAATTATCAATCCATATCTCCAAACATACGGTTATCGACTGCAAAGCAACCTTGACGGCGGTCAAATTTCCGTTACCTGGAATGAAAAAGAGAAGCAATTTCGCCTCGATACACCCGAACCGATCGTCTTGAAACTCAAAAGTCTTCAAAAAGGCGAAACGCCGATCGTAACGGACGTTCAGGGAAAACTACAAGGGCATTGCGTCGTCAATCGCGACGGCTCCAATGTTCAATATAAGGGCGATGTTACCGTCACAGATGCGCAACGCGTACCGTTTTTTACCGTTTCTTCGGAAGGCACGTATCAATCCAAAACCGACGAAGCACATTTTTCCTCCGACGGAACGCTCAATTTCAATTACCGTTTAGCCAAAAACAGTCTTAATTTGGCTCCGTTTCAATGGGAGTTGCACCCGGAACTGAATATCAATGCGACTTGCCAAATCGGAAAAGAACACAAAAAAGGCATCGATACCTGGACGATACGGGATTTTCAAACCGACATCGGTTCCGCTGCAACCGAACAAACATGGGTATCGGTTCAATTTCAACAGCCTCTCACGATTGAAAATGACGCGTTTATTTCCGAAAACGCAAAACCCTTCGCCGACGTTCGCATTCGACAACTGCCGTTGGACATTATGCAACATCCGGATGTTGAGCTTGAAGGAACCTTATCCCTGGAAGGCACCCTGTCGGCGCAAAAAGGCACACTGCTGTGGCGGTCAAAGGCGGACGAAATCCTGACGGATGTAAAAGCGTCCTTCAAAGGAAATCCTTGTATTGATCTTTCGCGCGTCTTTTCAGGCGAAATTTTCGCAAGTTTTCACTTCAAGGACGGTTGGAGTTTGGACGTAAAAACCTTGCAGGCGTACGCGCCGAAACAACCCGACCCGCTTTTAAAAACTCAGTTTCAATGTCGCGGAAAAGAGACGCAACTTACGGCAACGGAAGGACAGTACGACCTTTCTTTTGACGCCCTGAGCCTGCAACCGTTTGCGCTTCCGTACCCGAACTTTTCCGGAACGGTTGTCGGCAACTGGCAGTGGGATGATACCCAAAAAACCGTTCATTCTTCCATCGATGCTTCCTGCGCCGATTTGCCGCTCTCGGTGAACCTGCAGGCGAATTACGCCCTGCAACCCGATGCCGTGCATGCTTTGGACGGCGAATTGGAATTAAAACACGAAAATCACGTAAATGATCTTGCGTTTCAACAGCGTTTGAACGCACAAAATCATCTCAGCGGTCATGTGGTAAGCCGACAGATTTTTCTCCAGGATTTAATCGGCATGGGCATCGGTATTCAAAAGTTGATCGCATCGCTCCCGAAAAAAAGTGCGCCTTCGGTTACCGATACGAAACCCGTTTCCCTCATCCATCCTCCGAACCAAAAAAGTGAAACTCATCCCTTTCAAAGCACCTGCGACTTTGAATTTCAATCCGTTGCGGATTTGGAAATACGAAATCTCCTCGGACGCTTTGAATACAACCCCGAACGCATTAACCTGGAGCTTTCGAAAGGTGCTTTTTGCCAAGGTTCTTTGGAAGGGAACGGCACTTTTGCACTGCAGACCAACAATTTATCCTGTAATCTGTCGCTCAAAAACATCAACCTCGAAATACTTTGGAAACTTCCGGAAATGTTTCAATATCCGCTTACGCCCTATGGTCAACTGAGCGGCAACGGTTCCTGCTCGTTGGAATTTTCAGGAAAACCGTCCGATCTTCAAACACTCAACGGACATTTGGACATTCGCGCAACCGACGGTCTCTTTCAACCCAAACTATCCGGCACAGGGCAAGTTCTTTCTGGAGCCGCAACGATATTCGGTGCCTTCACGGGAAGCATTCTTCCGAAAGCGGGCGCCGTCGGCTTTCTTTCGTCCTACGCCCGATCAATTCCATTTTCGAATCTGGAACTGAATATCGAACGCGCGAAATCGCAACCCATCTCGTTTGCGGCAAACATGCGCAATACCGATCTCGCCATTGATTTTAAAGGTTCCGCGGAAACGCGTCCGTTCACCGACTGGAAGCAACAACCGTTCACCTGCAATCTCCAATTTCGTGCACCGAAAAACAGCGAATTTTTAAATTATTTCTCCTTCAATCCGCAAAAAACGGATGCAAACGGATACGCCGAGGGTCCCCGTTGCACCGTCGACGGAACCCTCGGAAAACCAAATTATCTCGCTCTGACGGAACTGCTTTCGCAACCGCCGATACCGACATCGAACGAAAGCGAACCGACATCGCAACCGTCGGACGATTTATTGCAAAACCTGTTGGAGAAACCCGTTAAGAAGTTGTTTGATTTGTTTTAAAGCAAAGGCTCAGCAAAAAGATGCTAGGCACTCTCTATGTACTTCAACAATTGCTTTCTATTCTTATACTCCTTTTCTCATTGTGAACAGGAAATTGCTGATATCGTGTTATAAAACTATGATAATGTTCAACGATTTGGGTAAGTGGTAAATTTTTTTGGTGGAGATGGTTTGGAAGAATTACTTTTCCCACAACAGAAACTTTTCCCTGTTTACTCACTGACACACGCCTCTATATTAAAAATTCGCCTGTCACTTGAACTGTCTCTGACAAACATCCTTTTATTTTACTTTCCAAATAATATCCTTAACATAAATGCTGTGAGCTCTCTCCCGCAAAACATCACGCATCTGTACCCGTTCAAATCACATTTTTTCACTCTGAACGATCCTCAAACAATATGTCGATTGCACTATATTGACGAAGGCAGAGGCGAAACGGTCGTGATGTTGCATGGGAACCCAACGTGGTCTTTTTACTATCGAAATTTGGTGCTTCATTTAAAATCCGATTATCGCTGTTTGGTACCCGATCACATCGGTTGCGGATTATCGGATAAGCCGCAGTCGTACAATTATTGTCTGCAACAACACATCGATAATACCCTGCAGTGGCTGAAAGGTATAAACATCGGTCATTTTCATCTTATTGTCCATGATTGGGGCGGTGCGATCGGTATGGGGGTTGCAACACGCTGGCCGGCAAGCGTTC
>JAFVCI010000011.1 GCA_017479315.1 Opitutales bacterium
GTTAGTTCCGAGATTCGCCAACGCTTCCGTCAGGTTAGCTTTAAAAACAATGAAAGTGAAGAACAGGATGCCGCCGATTGTGAATACCAGCGGTGTGATCAATGCTGCCGACACCCAACGGAACACCCGCAGGACGTTACCGCCGACGATCAGCATGACCATGGAGGCAATACCCGTGTAGATGGTGTTCATGCTCATGAAGGTATTGTAATCATTCTCGTTCGGATATTGTACCTTCAGCTGGCTTTTCCAAAGTCCTTCAATCAAATTCACGCTGATACCGTAGCAAATCACCAGCATTGCAATCAAACCGAGGTAGGGCGAGGTACAAATTGTCTTCAAACTTTCCATAAGCCCCGCTTTTTTCTTTTTCTTTTTCACGCCGGGCAGTTCGGGTTTGTCGTAGAGACGCTTGTCGGTCAAAACGTGCGTGTAAATCCAGCGATAAATCAACATCGTGACGACGCCGAAAATTACCACCGTACTTAAAAGATAATTGAGGGTTTTCTGCCACGGATCTTCACCCGGCGCAACGCTGCTACGGATATCCGACGCCCACTTGCCGACCACGCCGACGAACAGCAACGAAAACTGCGCCATCAGACCGAAAAAGGCATACATACGCTTCGCTTCGGACATTTTGCACACCTGATTGGCGAACTGCCAGAACGAGAGCGCAATCAGCGTACTGCCCCACAATTCCGCAAGCACATAAAACACGCCGTAACTCCAGATGCCGACAAGCGCAATCGGCCAGTAAAGGGTCGGACACGCGGCTTGCCACGCAGAAATGGTTTCAGGTGACGGATGGAAAAACGTGCGATTTGGGTAAATAACGAACGCAAACAGTCCGAAAAAGATCAGAAACGGCGACAGCGTTGCGTAAAATAAGTGCTCGTTCTTTAAGAGATCGCTGGCTTTGGTGTACACCAACATAAACAGAATCGCCGACGGAGTCACGCAGAACAGCTTCAAATACGAGAGCGCTTCGGCACCGCTGTTGGTCACCACGAGCGCATCCTTTAAATTACGCAGGCAGGTATAGTTGAACAGGATGAAGAAAAAGATAAATCCCATCGGGATCGCCTTCTTCATCTCATACCCCTGAATGGGGAACAACATTCGCCTCAATTTTGAGAACTGCGGTTCATCTGTGTTTGTCGTACTGCTCATGGTGATATTTTAACAAAAACAATTTTAACGTAGGTTCCCACATTCGAAATGGCAAGCGAAATTTTTAACATTTTTCGCCGTCGGTTTCGATTGCGAGAAACAAAAATATTCTCATTCTAGCAAAAATGCATGCAAGACACAAGGGCAGGAAAATAAAAGAGCGATAATCAACGGTACGCAGACGCGGGAAATGGTGTTGCGTTCAACTACTTCGCAACGCTTCGACAAAAAATGGCGGCGGTTTGATCAATTTGCGATCTTTATTTAAAAAAACATGCACTGTTTTGCCGTCGGCGATGTATGTGTTTTCGCGGAACAGTTCGTAAGTCAGCGTAAATCGAACACGCTGAATATCCGACGGCGGCGTGAGGCGAATGCGGACTTCGTCATCGAAAAAAGACGAAGCGTGATACTTCAAATCTGCTTCAACAACAGGCAGAAAGAAGCCGCTTTGCTCCAGTTTTTTATAATCCAAACCGCATGCTCTCAGCCATTCAACGCGTGCGTATTCCAACCAAACAAAGTAGGAAGCGTGATGCACCACGCCCATGGCGTCGGTTTCGGCATAACGCACGCGGACGGTGGTCTCGAACGACGTCATGAACGTTTTGCCTGCTTGGTAAGCTTTTGGGCGATGCTGAAACGCAACATTTTGTCCAGGCGCTCCAACTCTTCTTCATCGACCTGCTTTTCGTGTTTTGCCTTCTCAAGCGCTTCCTGCGCGCGCTGTACCGCCGCATCAATGGAAGCTTCGTCCGTGCTTTGGACATCAATCGCCGCTTCGGTTAAAAGGAGCAATGTGTTGTCGGCGAGTTTGAAAAATCCCGTGTCGACGGCGATGGGGACGGAAACGTTGTTTTCGGTGTAAAAAACCGTTCCCGCTTCCAGAATTCCGAGCATCGGTAGGTGATGATCTAAAATTTCGATTTCGCCCGCTGCCGTTGGAAGCACGACCGACGTAACCGAGCCTTCGTACACCACGCGCTCGGGAATGATGATTTTCAGTTGAAACGCCATAACGTCGGTCGGTTATCGGTTATGTTCAAGGTTATTATCCACTGTGCCGGCTTCGCCTTTCTTGTTTCACGCAAGCAAATCGAATGTTTCGCTTCATCCTTCCAACCGCGCTCCCTCTACGCTTTGGCGGCCTCTAAAACATCCTCGATGGTGCCCTTCATGTAAAACGCGTTTTCGGGAATTTCGTCCAGTTCGCCGTCCAAAATGCGCTTAAAGCCCTTGATGCAGTCGGCCGTCTTGACATATTTGCCCTTTAATCCCGAAAAAACTTCCGCCACATGGAACGGTTGCGACAGGAACTTTTGAATTTTGCGCGCCCGCGCAACGGTCAGTTTATCCTCCGCCGAAAGTTCATCGATGCCCAAAATGGCGATAATGTCCTGCAGATCCTTGTAGCGTTGCAGGATGGTCTGAACGCGCCGCGCCGTTGTGAAATGTTCTTCGCCGACAATTGCCGGATCCAGTGCCTGTGAACCCGACGCCAGCGGATCCACGGCGGGGAAAAGCCCGAGAGATGCGATGCGCCGATCCAACACGACGGTCGAATCTAAATGCGCGAAGGTGTTGGCGGGCGCCGGATCCGTCAAATCATCCGCGGGCACGTACACGGCTTGGAAGGAGGTCACGGAGCCTTGCTTCGTGGAGGTGATACGCTCCTGGAGCAGTCCCATTTCCTGACTGAGCGTCGGCTGGTAACCGACTGCGGACGGCGAACGTCCCAACAACGCGGATACTTCGGAACCGGCCTGCGAGAAACGGAAAATGTTGTCGATAAACAGCAGAACGTCCTGATGATAGGTATCGCGGAAGTATTCGGCGAGCGTCAAACCCGTCAGACCGACGCGCATGCGGGCACCCGGCGGTTCATTCATCTGACCGTACACCAGGGCAACCTTGGAATTCTCGGGGTGTTCCAAATCGATGACCTTGGCATCCGTCATTTCGTGGTACAAATCATTGCCTTCGCGCGAACGTTCGCCGACGCCGGCAAACACCGAATAGCCGCCGTGCGCCATGGCGATGTTTTGGATCAGCTCCATGATGATGACGGTTTTTCCGACACCGGCACCGCCGAACGCACCGACTTTACCGCCTTTGATGAAGGGGCAGATTAAGTCGATGACCTTGATGCCGGTTTCCAGAATGTTCGCTTCGGTGCTTTGCTCCGTCAACCCCGGCGGATTGCGGTGAATGGGTAAGTGCGCTTCCGCTTCAACCGATCCGCGGTTATCCACCGGTTCTCCGATAACATTTAAAATACGCCCCAGAACCGCTTTGCCGACGGGAACCGAAATCGGTTTTCCCGTATCCGTCACTTTCATGCCGCGTTTGAGACCGTCGGAGGAGGACATGGCAACGGCGCGCACCAAGCCTTCATATAAATGTTGCTGAACTTCCAGAACGAGACGCTTCGTCGAACCGTCGTCGCTTTTCAAAAAAACTTCCAGCGCGTTGTAAATCGCCGGAATGCGTTGCGGATCAAACTGTACATCGACAACCGCGCCGATGACCTGAACAATCGTACCCGTGTTTTCCATATTTCTCAGTCTCGTTGTTGCCCGGCGGCAAGTTCGACAATTTCCTGCGTAATGCCGGCTTGTCGCGCCTTATTGTACTCCA
Source organism: Opitutales bacterium (assembly GCA_017479315.1). Classification (GTDB taxonomy): domain Bacteria; phylum Verrucomicrobiota; class Verrucomicrobiia; order Opitutales; family UBA9783; genus UBA3222. The sequence goes on from JAFVCI010000011.1 coordinate 3,811, forward strand.
ATTGCAACGTGTGAATTAAATTTTCCGCGTTCTCGGTGGCACCCTTCATCGCCACCATGCGCGCGCTGTGTTCCGACGCTTTGGCTTCGAGTAAAATTTGGTAGAGCGTTTTCTTTAAAAACAACAACGGCAGGCGTTCCAAAATCTCCTTTCCGTTCGGTTCGATGATAAACTCCGCGTCGCTTGCATTCATCTGCGGACGCTCAACTCCCATCCATTCGTACAAACGTTGCAGTTCGGTTTCAAAATCCGTCATCGGCAACAAAGAGCGCAGAACGGTTTCCTGTACGAGCGTATTTTTGAAGCGCGGATAGAGGACTTCGACGGTATCGATCTTTTTTTCGGAAAAAGCATCAACAAGAAAATGAACGATTGCCTGCACCTGCCGAAACCGAATGCGATCGGGGCAATTAAAATGCGCCAACACATGCATTTTGCAACGGGACAAAAACTGCATGCCTTTGTTGCCGACCGCCACGAATTGCGTATTTTTCGGTAGGCGCAGAACGGCTTTCATTAAATTCTGGTTTAGGGAACCGCAAAGCCCTTTGTCGGGCGTAA
>JAFVCI010000108.1 GCA_017479315.1 Opitutales bacterium
ATTGGAAGAACAGGAAGATAACCATCCCGCATTCGTAGTGTATGAAGATGCTCCAAATGCGTTCCTTGAACAAATCGACTGAAAAACAGCAGGAACAAAAAACATTCAATAAATTAATCCAGAGCCGCCGAGAGGCGGCTCTCCTGTTTTCAAACAACCGTATATTGCATCGAAGTTCTGCTTCGGACGTTCTTCCAATCAGGTGCAACAAATTTGATTTTACCAGACAAATTGCAACACTTTCGTACAACGACCATTCTTCTTCTTGAAAAACCGCAAAAACACGCGGTTTCCCGGTTTTTTACCGAAGAACCTTATCGCTTAATTATCAAAAAAACTACTTGACAAAAAAAAAAAAAAACGGTTCTTATCATGGTACTATAAGTATGCATCATATTACCAAATCAGTGTTCGTCGGTGCGGCGATTGCCGGCATCGGAATGTCATCGGGGAGGGCGGAAATCGTTATCGGCGATGACGTTCGTCAGCGACTACAGGATGTGGCCCGCGAAATGCTCCAAAGCCACCGACTTGAAGTCAATATGTTTCATGAGGAACACAAAACGCGCGGATCCTTCAATTATTCCGATGGGTTAATTGAGGAAGACGTAAAAAGTATTTGCGCTGAGATCTATGGGGAAAACATGCCACACAGAAGCTTTATCGAATTGCTTAACGGTAACGGGAGATGTGACTTTTTTAAAAAAGGTGCGCTCAAGGTGTTTTTACGGTACAGGTTGTGCGATAATATCTTGGGTTCTCTTGATGATTTCAAAAGAGAATATGGGGTGTTCGTTGAAGACAGTGAAGACCGCTTTCTCTTTTATCCATTCACCGTGCAAGAACGTTTGTATGATTTTGTTGTTAAATACCACTCGACAGAAGCGGAACCGAAAGGAGGCTTGTGGGTATATGAAAAGTGGTCTGAGTTTCGCGAGAAATACAGAGGCTTGATGCTTTCCCTGAGCCCCTGGATACCTTCCCATAAAGATTGTGTGATTGGAAAGTGGTTGGACTTTTGCGAGCAACACAAAGGCTTGAGGTATTTCGCAGACCCCGACATACGTTCCCATGAAAAATGGGTGACTCTCGTCACGAGCAAAGACATTCGTTCCAGAATTGCGGGCGCGATCTTCTCGGGAAAGTATATCACCAAAATAGAAGAGATTTTGTACGAAGAAATCCGTCGGCAATTGAGAGGCGATAAGGACATGATGATGCGTTTCGTTAAAAGAATGTGCAATATAGACAGCGAGAAAGAAATTTGTCGTTTCGTTGCCGCTTGCTTTTGCCAATATAAAAAGATAAAGAAGGCAATAGATACAGATAGTGTAACCCTCGACACCGAGAATATGTATGAGCGCTTTCTGGATGTGGAATGCAGATTAAGAAGTAAGCTTGACAATAAAAGAGCTCCGCTCGTTCGGAGTAACGCTACCAAATTTTCAGAGTTGATCGGCAATCCTGTTTTTCTTTACATGTACGATTTTTTGGAATCCATGAAAGCTGATATAGCCAATGTGCCGGAGCTCGTAAAATTATTTAACGATCCCGTTTATTGGGCTCCCACTCCTATCAGCGAAGCAGAAGGAGCTAATATTCTGAATGAATTGGAAGACGAAAATAATAACGGCTTTCATGTAAATCCAGATGCTCCCAATGCGTTTCTTGAAGAAATCGACTAAAAAACAACGGGAATAAAAAACATTCAATAAATTAATCCAGAGCCGCCGAGAGGCGGCTCTCCTGTTTTCAAACAACCGTATATTGCATCGAAGTTCTGCTTCGGACGTTCTTCCAATCAGGTGCAACAAATTTGATTTTACCAGACAAACGGCAACACTTTTATACTCGTTCTTCTTCTTAAAAAATCGCAAAAACACACGGCTTCCCGCATTTTTCACCGAAAAACCTTATCGCTGAAAATCCGCCCTTGCCGCTTCCGTTAAATGCGCTAAGGTTTGTTCGCAAAGCATTTGCGTTTCCGCTTCAACCAAAAACCGCAATTTAGCTTCCGTCCCCGAATAACGAATGCGGATACGGTCGCAGGTTTTCTCCAAGCGTTCTTTCATCGCATTCAAATGTAAAAGTTGCTCCAAAGGACGTTTGTCGGCAACCGTTAAGGAAGCGGTGCACTTTGCATATAACGTAATCGCCTGTGCACGCTCATGTAAGGGCTTTTGTTGCGCCAATTTCAATAATTTCAACAAAGCACGCAACCCGTCGCCCGTCGGTGCTTCGTCTTTAAAAATCACGTGCCCGCTGTTTTCGCCGCCGAGAATTGCACCGTCTTCTTCAAGTTTGTAGAAAACATTGCGATCGCCCACGTCGCAGGTTGCAACGCGAATGCCGAACGGCTGCAACGATTTCGCCAGCCCCGAATTACTTTCCTCCGTTACGACCAGACAATTATTTTTTAACCACTTCCGTTCGTGAAAATCCAACGCCAATAAACCCAAAAGTTGATCGCCGTCCAATCTCTGCCCCTGCTCGTCAATCACTACAAGGCGGTCACCGTCGCCGTCGTGTGCAAATCCCAACCAAGCACCGTTTTGTTTTACAACAGCCTCCAACCGATCCGCATATTCGCTTCCGCAATCGCGATTGATGTTCTCGCCGTTCGGTTGAGATCCGAATGTGATCAAATCCGCACCGAGATACCGCAATAACGGCAGGGTCGTAAAAACCGTCGCACCGTTGGCGGTATCCAAAACAACCTTCCGATCTTTCAACATATCCTTCGGCAGTTGTTGCTTCCAAACATTGAGATAATAATCGCTCCCGGAGACGGTTTGAATCGACGAACTTCCGAAATCTTCCGCCGATGTTTCCGAACACAAAGTTTCAATTTCGGCTTCCTCTTCTCGGCGCAACTTCGAACCGTTCGATTTAAATAACTTCAAGCCGTTATCGGTGTAAGGATTATGGGACGCCGTTATCGAAACACCCAATGATATTTGTTTGTGCTGTGTGTAAAAAGAAATCGCCGGCGTCGGCGTAACACCCAAAAAGGTTACTTCCGCACCCGACCCCATCCCCTCGGTAAATGCCCGCGCCAAAACACTGCCGGAACGCCGCGTATCCCAACCGACGGCAACCGTTAACGGTAAATCCTGCCGTTGCAACCACAATCGGCAGGCACGACCGATAATTTTGAAGCCTTCTTCGTTAATCGGAAACGTTCCGACCTTACCGCGGATACCGTCCGTTCCGAAAGCAACCGGCTTCATGCTTCCTCAAACACTCCCATGCGCCTGAATTTTTCGTAACGCTGTTGCAGTAAAGTCTCCATCGGCAACCGCATCAAAATCGGAATTTTTTCCTCCAACAGATTTTTGACGGTCTTAATGCACGCCTTCGGATCGGTGTGCGCGCCACCGAGCGGCTCTTTGAGAATGCCGTCAATCACGCCGAGTTGCTTCAAATCGGCGGCGGACATCTTTAAAACCGCCGCGGCATCGGGCGCCTTCGTCGCATCCTTCCACAAAATCGCCGCGCAACCTTCCGGGGAAATCACGGAATAATAAGCGTTTTCAAACACAAACACGCGGTCGGCGACCCCGATGCCCAACGCCCCGCCAGAACCGCCTTCGCCGATGACCACCGCAATCACAGGCGTTTTTAAAACGCTCATTTCGCGCAAATTCACCGCAATCGCTTCCGCAATGTGACGTTCCTCGGAACCGATGCCGGGATACGCGCCGGGCGTATCGATAAAAGAAATTACGGGCAACGAAAACTGCTCCGCCAGCTGCATTAAACGCAGAGCCTTGCGATAGCCTTCAGGGTTCGGACAACCGAAATTGCGCCACACGTTTTCCTTCAAATCACGCCCCTTCTGCTGCCCCAACACCATCACCGGCTGTTGTTGCAGGTACGCAATGCCACCGATGAGCGCCTGATCGTCACCGAACCGCCGATCGCCGTGCAGTTCCTGAAAATTCTCAAAAATCCCCTGAATATAATCCAAGGCATACGGTCGCCGAGGGTGCCGCGCCAGTTTAACCTTCTGCCACGGCGTCAAATGCGCGTAAATTTCGCGCTTCGTCTTCTTAATTTTAATTTTGATGGCTTCCAGTTCCTCCGTCACGGGAACTTTATTCTCCTCCGAAAGCTTCTTTAAACGCTCCAACTCCTCCTGAAGCGCCGCCAACGGCTTCTCAAAATCCAGAAGATACGTTACGGATCCCGACATGATTTTACAGTGGAGGTGTTGAGAGGAAAATTCAATCGTTTTTGAGGATTGGAGGAATTGCAGACTTTTTATATGAACATTGGATTAAGTAATGTGACGGAAGCGGATTATGGCTGTGCTTGAACGAAAAAGTTTAAAGGAGAATAAAATTTGAAGGATACTTACTGAAACTTTTGCATTTTCCCGTTCACCCTACCCTTCCCCGCCAATCAACAACTTCACCAACGGTCGATACAAATCCTCCTTCGGTTCAATACAAAGTTCCTCGGCATTATGATTTTTGTCATCAAAAATCACGTGCGGTGCCTCGGTTATTAATGCCAATGGCGTGCATTCGGAGCTTTCGCCCATCGAAAACACCGCACTGACCGCCAAGGCATCCGCAACGTTGATTTTGGTCACACGCAACGGCTGACCGAATAAGTCGGGCTTTCCGATGTAACTTGCCGTCGGTGCGAAGCCCTGCCACGCCAGTGCGACACCGGTTACGCCCCAACGCAACGGCGTGGTTCGGCTGTCGGTCATCAGAACGCCAACCTCCTTTAAAGCGTGTTTTTGACGTAAATGTTCCCAAATCTTCCGTACCGATTGAAATGGTTCTTTCGGATACAGAATGTATCGCCCGTTTCCGTTCGACTCATCAATACCCGCCGACGGTATTAAGAGATGATTTTTGTACGTCAGAATAATGCGATCATCGGTCGCCTCCGGGTTAGGGATAATCAAATCCGCCTCTTGTTTTACCAATTCCTCTTTGGATACGGAAGATTTCGAAACTGTACGCCCTTCACAGATGCTCACGACTTTGGACGTAATCGCTACAATCGTTCGTTCCTTCAACGGCGGCAAAAATTTATCGATAAACGCACACAAATCCCGCGGTTGATCCAAACGTTCGGTTTTAACGGCTCGAATGTACATAACAAAACGAATGCTAACTATATGACAAAACGGCTCAATCAATTTTTAAAATCAAAAAAACAATCCACTCCCGATTTTTTCGACAACATCGGACGTTCAGCGTACATCACTTCCATCCTCATAACAACTTTCCACCCATTGTTGCGCCGCAAAGGCACGCTGATGTTTGGCGACGTTATGAACGCGGAAGTAATCGACCTTGTTTTTTAGAAGCAACGAAATCGCAACGGTTTCCAAATCTCTCTCCCGCGGTTCGTATGTACCTAAAGCGTTATAACAGGATTTTCGCGAGTGCCCGAGAAGTACCTCACAACCCCAATGTTTCATTTGCGCAATCGTCTTGAACAACAAACCGGCTTGATACGGCGTGTTTCCGAAACCGATGCCGGGATCCAAAATAATGTCTTTCAATTCGAAACCGCAGCGCGTGAGACGTTCGACCTGTTGTTGACACCAAAGATACATTGTTTGTTCCAACGGCAAATCGATGTTTTCATCCTTTCGCGGCGGAACGGAAAGGCTGTGCATCGTGCAAATTTTGCAACCGGCTTCGGCAATAAGATGAAGTACCCTTTCCGACAAATGCCCCGAAACGTCATTGATCCAAGCAATTTTGTACCGTGACAACAATTTTTCGATTGTTTCTTCGCGGTACGTATCGATACTGACGGGAATTTGTGTTAAATCCAATCCGTCCAACACGGGTTGCAGACGCTCCCATTCAATCTCCGCCGTTCTTAACTGCTCCGAATGCGGACGCGTCGATTCCGCACCGATGTCCAAAATGCTTGCACCGTCCGAAAGCAGTTGCCGGCAATGCGCAATTGCGGCATCGGGATCGAGATACTGACCGCCGTCGGAAAACGAATCGGGCGTTACGTTCACAATCCCCATGCAACGCGGATATAACACCATCGTTTTCGTCCACGGCTTTTCTGTTTTTAAAGCGTCGCGCGCCAATGTATCAAACGTTTCGTCGGTACCCGGAAATTTCAATTCGGGATTCAGCATCGCGATTAAATGCAGGAAAAATCCGCGGTTTTTGAGTTCCGAGTGCGGAACGGTTAAATGTTCGTTTTGCAGACAAAGGTCATCATACAGTCATAAATCTAAATCGATCTCCCGCGGGCTCCAGCGTGGTGCATTCAAATCGCGACCGCATTCCCCCTCAACCAATTTCAACGCCGACAGTAAAGACTCGGGTTGCAGGGAAGTTTTTGCGCGCACCACCATATTCAGGTAGGGCTTATCCCACTCCCGCGGCGCATTCGGAAGCAACAGCGCGGGTGTTTCCAAAATAACCGATGCTTCAATTTGCGTCAGCGCGCACCCGTTCAGAGCTTCAAACGCCCGTTGCAGATAACCCAATCGATGCCCGAGATTGGAACCGAAAGAAACATAAACCGTATGCATGAAATTTTTTTACCTCTCCTACAACCGAGCATTTCGCATATCGCCCGTTTTTACATACGCATCATAAAACGCAAACGCCGCCGTTAAATCGTGGCGAATGTGACCGCTTTTCGCACGTCGTAAATAAGCACGAAGCAACGGTTTATAGTCGGGATGCGCACAATTTTCAACGATACACAACGCACGTTGTTCGGGAGATTTTCCGCGCAAATCCGCCAATCCCTGCTCGGTGACAATCACATCGACATCGTGTTCCGTCAGATCGATGTGCGAACAAAAGGGCACGATCGACGAAATTTTTCCGTCTTTTGCCGTTGACGGCAACATAAACACCGAAAGTGCCGCATTGCGCGCAAAATCTCCTGCACCGCCGATACCGTTCATCACCGATGTCCCCATCACGTGCGTACTGTTCACATTCCCGAAAATATCCGTTTCCAATGCGGCGTTCAGCGCCACA
>JAFVCI010000109.1 GCA_017479315.1 Opitutales bacterium
CGAGCAAGCGTTGAAGCATTGTTTGGCGGGATTACTGGTAGGGAGATTTGAATATGTAAGGTATATTTTACGGTTTTACAAAGAACGTTACGGAAATTGCGAGGTGCTCGATACGTTTGCGAGAAAAGCGTGTAGGCTTTTTCTGTTGTCTCCTGATCATGCGTAACAGGTTTTGCAATTGCACTTCGTATTTTTCTCCTTTACGCACGTCGTAAGCTCTTAGAGAGTTTGACACTATTCGCTGGTCGGTTACGATTAAATTATTGTAAGTCGTCAAATAAACATAGACAGTTGTGCATTACCAACCTTAAAAAAACAGTCGGTTTGCTTTAAACAAACATCTTAATTTCTGAATACTTTTACCGATTTCCCAACCGGATGAGACGAACGTTTCAATATGTCACCTTTTTTACTACCACCTTCCCTCTAAAACAAATCCCCTTCCGCCGCCGGCGTTTCCGCATCGGCGTTTGCCAATTTTGAGGCGCGTTCGAAATGATCCGCGTAAAACGCCTCGAAGTCTTTTGCCGAAATTTCCTTCGGACAATAGTTCGCTGCGCCGTTAAATTCAATGCCGATGTATTTTGTTTCGGGGAAGCTCTGCGACAGAGCTGCTCGTACGTCGGCGTGATTTTGCGGGCGATCATCGACCAGCACAACGCACTTCGGAATGTAACCGACGGCGTTCAAAAAAGCGCACAGGACGGTTCCTTTGGTGGTGTTGCCGCGTTCGCTGTTCGAAAAGAGAATGCCTTTGTAATACGTCGGGTAATAACCGCGGTACGACGGGCAGGCGTTGAGAATAACTTCCGACTGCGGGAAAGCGTGTTCGAAGCAAAGTCCCAATTGCTTTAAATCTTCGTAACGTCGAACCTCCATGCGCGTGCCCAAAAAATCGCCCGTAACCGCGGCGGTAAAAGCAATTGTCTACATTTTCAACGATGCCAAAACGGAAGGAATATCGCTGTCCGTCAGGCGTTGCGGCAAGAGAAAATTGAAGCAAAACGTCAGGCAGGTGTCCAATTTCGGATAACGTGACTGAATGGAGCGATAGATATCCAGGTGTTTTTTCAGGTTCGGTATGTAAGCGGCGGGGTGATCCGGTTGCGTCAGGGTCATGTCCAGATCGAACAGGCAGAGAATGTCCTCGGTTTTGTAAGGAGCCGTCTGTGTTGCAATATACGCACCGACGTCGCGCATGCGATCAAAGGAAGCACAAATGCCGTTAGGTTCGGTTGTCACACCTGTATTATACTCCGAAACCGTCGGTTGGTTCAAGAAGAACGCATCCGGGCGTAAAAGAATATGGAGGATTTGAATTTGGAACAAGCTTATCAAGAGCGATTTCGTACTTTATGTGAGCGTTTGGGCACAATAACGGTTTCCGCCCGCCCGCGATGGTTTTATGAAAGCGGCATTTTTTAAAAGCATGTTCTTTGCAAAAGCAGGCATCAGTGTTTCAACGCCCGTCGAAACAGCACCACCGCCAATCCTTGAAAAACAACATGCGGAAGCCAAACCAGCATATCGGGACGATACTGCGGTGATGCTTCCAACCACGAAATCGCCATGACGATGAAGTAGAAACTTAGCGCCAGGGCGATGGCGAGCACCAGGTTGGCGGAGGTTTCGGCGCGGCTCAGACGAATGCCCAGCGGTATGGCAATCAGTACCAGCGACAGAGTTGCGAACGACATGACGGCGTTCTTTTGAATTTCAAGATTGGTTGTGATTTTATATTTATAATTTTGCGTTCCCGGCGCGCTTTTTTCGACGGATTTGCGTTCGTTGAGCAGTTCCGAAAGCGTCATGTAGCCCAATTTTTTATAAAAGTATTCCCTGCCGAGCATCGCCGTCAGCGGCAGGGCGATATCGGTACTGTCGAAGGCAATCGCCTGTGCGTCCGATTGCCCGTCGGGACGCACGGAGTATTTTTCGCCGGAGGCTTTCAACAGTGTGAGAATGATGGCATTTTTTTGTGCGTCGTAACGCAAAATGCCGCGTTTGGAATGCAGAAACAAATTTGCTCCCGACGTTTGCCGACCGTCCAATTCCCACAGCCAGCAGTTCACGACCGCATCGTTATGTTTTTTTTCGACGTAAAACAGATACCCCGGGAAGTCTTTCACAAACGTTCCCGCTTGGATGAACGACAGCGGTTTTTGGCGAATGATGTTACTCAGGGCTTTGCGGTAGTACACGATGGAGTGGGGTCCCCAGTGAAAATTGACGATGAGGGTGAAAATAACGCCGATTGCGGACATCAATAATAACGGTGCGATAATGCGCCACAGGCTCAAACCGGACGCTTTCATGGCGATGAGTTCGTTCTGTGACGACAGCCGTCCCAGCACCAGCAACGTCGCCGTCAGAATCCCCAACGGCAGCGAGTAGGCGACCATGGACGGGATGAGATGGAATAGCGTATCGAAGAAAAACGACCATTCGATTTTACCGCTCGCCAGCAACGGCAAAACATCCTTCACGGCGTTTCCGGCGACCAAAACGAACACAAACAGCAGTACCGTGTTGAAGGCGGCGAAGAAAAATTGCTTCAGGAGATAACGTTGGAGGATGTTGAGCATGGTTTATTTTAGGGCGAAAGAGGGAGAAGAGGGAAGGAAATAGATGGCGAAATTGGAGAAAAAACGTTGAAAAATTCAGAAAAACTTCTTTCCCGGTGTACCAAACGCCGCGTTTCCCTTTTGTAAAATTTTATCTTTTTACCTTTTCCCCTCCTTCCGCTCCTGCAACCAACGAACCACCTTGGCGATCGGCTCAATCAGGTCCCGCGGAATATAGCGTCCTTCCTCCGCCAGATCGTACAGGGCGTGTGCCAGCGGAACGTCTTCCAGGATGGGGATATTGTTTTCGGCAGCGATTTTTTTCATCACCTGCGCCTGATCATCAATGCCTTTCGCCAGTACGATCGGCAGTGGCGTGATGAGTTCGTTGTAATAAATCGCAATCGCGTAGTGCGTCGGGTTTACAATCAATGCCGAAGCGCGCTTTGTTTTTTGTGCCGGACCGCCCTGCAACAGTTCGCGGTGAAATTGTTTGCGTTTGCCTTTAATCTGCGGATCGCCTTCCTGTTCATTAAATTCCCGCTTCACCTCATCCTTGGTCATCATCAGCTGTTTTTTGTGATTGAAGCGCTGGAACATGAAATCCAGCACGGCAACCGTGACGTAGGCGAACAGGACATTCACGACGAACGTCTTCATAATCGGTGGCAGCATATTAAGAAAGTCGTTCAGCGTCAGGAACGGCGTTTTCAACAGAGGATCCAGGGTATTGCGGATGACGAAATACAGCAATGTGCTCAGAAAGAGGATTTTCGCGGCGGATTTCAGGAATTCGATGAGATTTTTGAGGGAAAAGATCTGTTTCAGCTTCGACATCGGATTGAGTTTGTTGAAATCCGGCTTGATCGATTCCGGTGCGAAAAGCAGTCCGAATTGGAAGGTGTTCGCCATAATGCCGGTGAGAAAAACCAGCAACACGAGTGGCAGCAGAACGCGGATGCCGACCAAAAAACAGGCGCCCGCCGTGTGTTGCAGGGCGGATTGGAAAGGTTCGTTGAAAAACAGTGCCGGAACCGCGGTAACCTCCGAAAGCGTTTGCAAAATCGCGTCGCGCCGCAGTCCGAAGTAGGCAAAAATTACAATCAGCAATGCGGTGGACGTCACGTCCTTACTGTTGGCGACCTGCCCTTTTTTGCGCGCATCGCGCAACTTTTTCGCCGTCGGTTGCTCGGTTTTTTCAGCCATGAGGAACAGATAACAACGTATCGTTGCGTTGCAAAAGGGCGGAAGGTTTGGAAATAAAATTGTTCATGTCGTCAGGATGGCGTTTATCCCGTCAAGAGCCTCAAAAAAGTTTCCGTTCGGGTTTCGCTTCCGAAATGCGTACAAAAGTAATGCATCAGGTGCGAAAGATAGAGGATGAAAAACAGCATCGCCAATTCACTTTTAATCGGCATCGATAGAAAGAAGACGTTCAGTTGCGGCGCGAAACGCGTCACCAGCCCCAAGCCGAATTCCGCCAGGAACAGGATGAACAGAACGGGTCCGCCGAGCAGCACCAGCAGGTGAAACAGTTGCCCGCCCATGGCATGCGTGAAGAACGCGTTCCAGGCCGGCGGCAGTGTTTTATACGGCGTTAAGACGGGAACTTTTTCGTAGCTGAAGTACAGACCTTCCAAAAACAGCAACAGTCCGCCGCAGGTGATGGCGAGCGTCAGGGCGAATTTCATCAAAAAATCACCCAACGGACTGGTTTGAGAGTTCGAAATCGGGTCGAACAAACTTGCCATGGATGCGCCGCGCTGGGTGTCGATGATAAAACCGACGCTTTGGGCAACGTAGAAAAGGAAATTCGTCAGCCAGCCGAAAATGACGCCGATAAGCACTTCTTTGATTAAGAAAATCACAAACAGCCCGCGATTATCGTGGAGCAACGCAAGGCTCGGACCGAACAGCGGCGGCATTATGACCAACGAGAGCGCCAGAATGAGCGCACGCCGCGCGATCCCTGTCAAATACTGTGAAGCGAAAAACACCGAAACGGAGCAAAATCCCGTGATGCGGCTGCTGCAAAATCCCAGCACCAGCAACACATCCAGAAGCGGTTGCAGCCGTTCGAGCGTCATCGGCGTCTCTGCTGTTGAACGATGGTGAAAATCGACTCCGTATAGCGTTGCATTTCCATCCCCATCCAATGCGCCGTCAGCACCAATGCCAGCGTAATGCAAATCAATTTCACCACGAAACCGAGCGTTTGCTCCTGCACCTGCGTCAACGCCTGCAACAAACTGACGCCCAACCCGACAAACGTTGCCAGCAGAATGGACGGCAGCGACAGCGCCAGCACCATGGTCATGGCTTTGGACGAAAGCTCGACGATAACGGACGCATCCATCGCATTCATTATAACAGAGGGCAAACGGGGGCGCAAACGATTGCGGGAGCATAAAGCGGCGGTTGGAAAAATGTTGACTTGGAGGAAGGAAAAAGGAAAATCAAGCTCGATGACACAGTTTTTAAAAGCTTTAGCGGCAGCAAAACGTTTTTGGGAGTATAAACGATATCCAAGTGCAAGAGGTGTTGAAGTTGAAATTACCGGTGCGTGTAACGCAAGGTGTTATTATTGCCAGGTTGGTTACGATAATTTGAAGCAAATCAGACATGAGAAAAAAGCGTATTTGTCGGTTGATGAATTTCAAAGAATGATCCGTTTTTTAAAAGAGCATGGTTTCCTTACGAAAGGCGATCGCCTGGTATTGAATGTATGGAATGAACCATGTCTTCATCCGGAGTTTTCGAAAATTATTAAAATTGGGCATCAGGAGGGCTGTTTGATGAGTCTGAATACAAACGGAAGCATTCGACCGAGGATATCTGATGATTTTGATGCCGTGTCTATTGGGAATGTCGGTTTTTCGATGCCAGGATTCAGTCAGGCATCGTATGACAGAATTCATCAATTTGATTTTGAACGAATCAAGTCGAATATTGAATGGATAGTAAAGACCTTTCGTGAGCATGGTTGTTTTGGCTTCTTTATGCTTCGATTTCATGTTTATCGGTTTAACGTGCATGAAATAGAACCAGCGCGAAAGTGGGCACAATCGCTCGGGGTATGTTTCCAACCGTATTACGCTTATATAAATGATTCCCTCAGAATGCAACAGTATTTGCGTGGTGAACTTTCTGGTGAATATTTAGCAAATGTCTCAAAAGATTTATTTATGGATCGGCACTGTGCATATTCCAGAAGAGAAGCGTGTTGTGTCTGTGATTTTATGAGTAATGTTTATATTGATGTGGATGGCTTTGTGATACATTGTTGCTTGGATAGTACACGCATGGGGTGTTTGACGGATTTCGAGTCACCTGAGCAATTGGTAAAAGCTCATCGCAATAGCAGAATTTGTAAGAAATGTTTGGCGGATTTGAATCATTGCGTTATGAGGCCAAGCCCTGTAGATGGATATGTACTAGAAAAGCAACGGGTTACTTCTAAATACCTTTATCAAGCCCTCAAAACGTGCTTTTTATGATGTTTCCTTCGCTTCCGTTGCTCAAAAATCCTTGCAAATAAATCGCGCTTACCTCCAAATAAAGGAAATGAAGGTTCGGATTGAGAAAAACGTCCTCAATAATGGGTTGGGTCAGGTTTTGAACGTCGTCGGAATGCGGACGTCGCTGCCGGTGTTGAGCAATGTACGTTTGTGCGCCAGGGAAGGGGCGTTGGAATTGACCACCACCAACCTGGACATGGGTATCCGTTGCACCGTGGCGGCGGACGTAAAGGAAGGCGGTTCGATTGCGTTGCCGGCACGTCGGTTGGCGTCGATTGCGAAGGCGCTTCCCGAAGGGACGATTGAATTGGAATGTTCGGACGATCAGGCGAAATTGAGTTGCGGTTGCTCCAAGTTTCGCATTATGGGGATGAACGATGCCGAGTTCCCGCCGTTGCCGATGTTCGAACAGACGGAAGCGCTTGTTGTGGAACAGCAACAGTTGCGCGGTTGGTTGCGCCACGTGTCGTTTGCGCAATCGGAGGACGAAAATCGTTATTTACTGAACGGCGTTTTGTTTGCATTCAAGGGCGGAGAAGAAGCTGCAAACGGTGAAACGGCGGACAGTGGAAATGTCGCGGAGTTGCATGTCGTGGCAACGGACGGGCGGCGGCTCAGTTTGATGCAACAATCGATGGAGGTGCCGCAGGCGTTGTGCGGGAAATCCTTTATCTTGCCGTCCAAGGCTGTCGGCGAACTGGAGCATTTGTTGCAACAATCCGCGCCCGTGAAGCTTTATTTCAACAATCGTCAGGTCGGTTTTGAGCTGGAATTGGATGAAAATGCACAAAAAAGCGGTTTGGCGCAGTCGATTTATTTGGTTTCGAAGCAAATCGAAGGCACATTCCCGAATTATTTGCAGGTTTTGCCGAAAACGATGGAGCATCGCGTGCGTTTGGAACGTACTTTACTGTTGGAAAGCATTCAACGTGCGGCGTTGGTTTCGAATCTCGACAACGGCACCGTCAAATTAACATTTAATCAAAATTTGCTGGAAATCTCAGCTTCCAGCGCGGAATTCGGCGAGGCGCATGAGTCGATTGCCGTTGAGTACGAAGCGGGCGATAAACCGATAAGTATTACCTTTAATTCCAAATTTCTGACGGATCCGCTGAAAGCCCTGGATGAAGATGCGATCTTCTTTGAATTCAAGGACGAAGTCAGCCCGGGCGTCATCAAAACCAACGACAACTTCCGCTGTGTGGTAATGCCGTTGCGGTTGGGGTAAATAGAAAGCGCGATGTTGACCGAATTGTCGGTGTAAGCCCGCCGTGGCTCAGGTTCACTCAGGTTCATCAAGGAGCGGGTTGTATTTCAGCCGGTTTGGCATCGCGGCTTTCTTGATTTCCTTCAGAGCTCGCCATAATTTCGCCTTTTCTAAGCAGTGGAAGGCTTCTGTCATCTTAACAAAAATCCTCGGAGCTTTCTTTCCCTGAGCCCATCGTGACAGTATTTGTACGGAACTTTTCACATCCTTGTTAAAGCAGTAGCAGGTTTTGACGATATCATTTACAACCCAATCAAGCGTAATCTTCCCGTTTCCCGTCAGGCGACGGTAGTGTTCCACAATATTGTCCGCATTGGCCTCAAGGTAAAATGAAGCGGGTCTGTAAAAATCCTCGGAATCGATGGGTAGGAGTGTTTCTTCTGTTTCACCTCTTTGAATGATCTCATCATTCAAAATAAGTTTATCACAAAGTCTCACATGGGAAATTTTATCCTCTGACGGATCGTAAAGGAAGACAAAATTAATGTAATTGGAATCAAGCCATTCCCAGTTGTCTTTGTCATCACCATAAAAATAAACAACATCCTCTGTCATGTTACCTCTGTGTTTATTCTTGAGAAGAAAGGAAACCTTCAGTCCGCCTCCGTATTCTGAGATTTTGAAATCTGCCCTGGAGAAACAGTTGTCACACAACGTGTCACCGTTTTCAAAAATATTCCAAAATTTCTTTCCGAAAATCCCCTTCAGGAAGTCTTCGGTAATTATGATATTCAACAGGGATGATATATGGTATGAACGTTTCAGCTTAAACCTCCTATGCCTTTCTTTTATCTCCACATCTTGCATCGATGTCCCAATATGAACATAAGGACCCTGCCCATCAAAATCCCCGCGAAAATTCAAAAAACAGTCCATCGCGTCCTTTGCGATCGAACAAATTTTACAATCTTTATACTTTTTTCGCCCCTCTTTGAAATCATCGCGTAACTTTGCGTACCCAGACGAAAAGTTCTTTTTTGCTTCCCGTACGGCATCCCACGGAAAGTCGGGTCGTTTGTTCGTTTTTTTTAAATACTCCATTTTGATTCCGTTATTACCTACATCGTAGGATGCATCGCAATTCTTCAAAACCGTAATATTGTTTTCTTTTTCAAAGTCAAAAATAAAGGAGCATCGCATTGCTTCTTCAGAAAAGTACTTCAAATAGATAGTCATATCCAATGAGCCCTTACCGAGCGGATTAAAAAATGCGTCTTTGAAATGCGGTCTAAATATAATCTCTAAACGGAACTCTTCACCGCCCGTGGCATGGGCGAAAATACTCTTTACGACTTCTCCCGATAAGACCTTTTCGAGGAATTCCGTACTGCCCAAAACTTTGATGATTTTCTTTAATTCCGCATCGCATTTCAATTTCTCCAAATCGTCAAGCGTGTGAAACGACAAATCACCGGAGTTTATTTTTATTTTACACAGAGCTCCGTTTTGTTCTTTGAACCAATCCGGAAAATCCTCGCCCCAAAAAGGAAGCCATTCCGCTTTCGTGAAAAGCACCTCGAACGTTTCCTGAAAGATCTTCGGATTTTTCCGCCAATGCTTTTTCACAACGCTCGGATCCGGCAAGACCGCTTTTACGCTTTGCGTATAGGCACCGACCAACGGAAGCACCGCGCATCCGATGAGATGAAACGGGAAGTTTTTATAATTTGCACTCATAATATCGGAAGGATTCTGCCAAAAAGCAAAATATGTTGCAAGGGGAAATTTTTTCCACCGCCTGCCGTCCGAAGGGAAAAACGTTTTCCGTATGTGAAAGCGCACTATCCTCCGACCGACGCTTTCAACGGTACCAGATACTGCTTCAATAATGCGGGCTCTTCAAGCAATATGTCGAGCGGTACGGCTTGTTCGAGGGAGAAATCCCCGCTGTGCGTGCGGCGTAATTGCGATAAGTGTCCACCACAGTTGAGTTTCCCGCCGATATCGTGTGCCAGAGAACGAATGTAGGTGCCTTTGGAACAACAAACGCGAAGATGAAGATTCGGTGCGTCGTAGCTTAGAATGTCAAATTGGAAAATCGTGATGAAATTCGGAGAGGGGTGCGGTTCCTGTCCCTTCCGCGCCAGTTTGTATAAGGGAATACCGTTGATTTTCTTGGCGGAAAAAATCGGCCGTTGTTGGTATTGGTCGCCGATAAAACTTTGCAGAACGGTTTGAATACTTTCTTCGGTAATACCATCGGTCGGTCGGGTTTGCGTCACCTCGCCCTCTCGGTCGTAGGTGGTTGTTTCGACGCCGAGTTGAATGACGCCTTCGTAGGTTTTGGTGCCACACATCAACGCCTGCGAGGCTTTGGTTGCTTTCCCTAAAACAATCAGCAACAGACCCGTTGCCAACGGATCCAACGTGCCCGCGTGACCGATTTTGCGGAAACCAAACGTATATTTCAATCGTCGGATGACATCATAGGACGAACAACCGCAGGGCTTATCGATCGGCAAAATGCCGTCGATGTTTGTCGCGATCCTCGCACGTTTGGCGTGAACGGATGTATGTACCCAAGGGGCTTTTGTGTTTGAAGGCAATGATGATAAAGACGACGAGGCGGGTTCGGAGGTCAACATACGAACATAAAGCACCGAATAACGGCAGGTTCCGTCAAAAGGATAAAGTTGTTAATTTTGTAATGATTTGCGGGAAAGCGACATAAGCAGGTGGCAGACACTCCCGCCACTCCTGCGAAGCACAACTTTACTATCGTGCCCCGCAGGATGCGTACTTTTTAAGACTCAACCGACTTAATCAATCTCCAACACCACCTCCCAGGCGGTGAAAGGACGGTTTTGCGATTTGGCAACCGCCGGATGCGTCAGCTTGCCCTTGAAGACGTTCAGACCGTTACGCAGGTGTTTGTCTTCGCGTAAAGCCTTTTCGTATCCCGAATTCGCCAGTTTTTCGATGAACGGATAGGTCGCGTTGTTCAGCGAAATCGTGGCGGTGCGTGCATACGCACCCGGCATATTGGTTACGCAATAGTGAACAACACCGTCGACCGTGTAGTACGGATTGTCGTGTGTGGTCGGGTGACTGGTTTCGCAACAACCGCCCTGGTCAATGGCGACATCGACAATGACACTGCCTTTTTTCATCGTTTTGACCATTTCTTTGGTAACCAACTTCGGCGTCGAAAGTCCGGCAACCAACGCGGCACCGATGACGATATCCGCATCGGCAATCAGCCTTGCGACGTTATCGGGATTCGAATAGGCGGTTTTGACTTGATTATGGAAAATTGTCGTAATGCGTTCCAACGTCGGCTGCCAGTTGTCCAGAACCGTTACGTCCGCACCGATGCCGTGCGCGATAAATGCCGCATTTTGACCGACGTGACCGCCGCCGAGAATAAGAACCTTCGAAGGCGGAACACCCGGGACGCCGCAGGGCAACGTTCCGCAACCGCCGTGTTGCGTTTGAAGCAAATTTGTTGCTACCAACACCGACATGCGCCCGGCAATGGTACTCATGGGCGACAACAACGGCAATTTGCCGAAAGCGTCCGTAACCGTTTCGTAGGCAATGCAAACGGCACCCGAGTTGATGAGGGCTTCCGTTTGTTCGACATCCGGTGCCAGATGCAGGTAGGTGAAAAGAATCTGGTTCGGACGGATTTTTCCGTATTCCGACTTCAGCGGCTCTTTGACCTTCACGATCATGTCCGACTTTTGCCAGACTTCGTCCGCCGTTTCCAAAACGGTTGCGCCCGCTTTACGATAATCCTCATCGGTAAAGCCCGAGCCGACGCCCGCATTTTTTTCAACAAAAACGCAGTGTCCCTGCTTTGTCAGCGACGCCACAAAGCTCGGGATAATGCCCACGCGATTTTCGTTAATTTTGATTTCTTTTACGGTTCCGATGTTCATAGGTAATTTCTTTCTTCATTGCGAAACGGTCGGCAAAAAATGTCAACTTTGATTTAGGTTTAGAATTCGGGAAATTATTGATTTTTGGGCAATGTCGCCGTGTTGCCGTTTTATATGAAGATAACAGTCGGAATGTACTCCGAAAAACACACGGAGGGCTTTTAAGATTTTGGCAAGGAATAGGTCGGCAAGGTCTGTATTGCCAGCGACCGCATCAACTTTTCCTGCATTAAAGCCGAAAGGCATTCGAAAATAGTCCTTTGAACGTACAAAAAAACGCCCGGTTCCCCGCATGCTTCATGCGTTTACGTCTTTCTCGATTGAAAAATTTTCATTTTTTCCCTACAATGCCTCCGTATGGCTTCCGTGCAGACGGCTTTTTTATCAGATCCGACGGTACATGAAACGTTGGAGAACGGTTTGTCGGTTATTTTCTTACCAATCCAACATTCCAATGTGCTCGCCCTACAGCTGTGGGTCAAAACAGGCAGTATCCATGAAGGGCATTTCCTCGGTTCCGGCGTGTCGCATTTCGTCGAACATATGGTGTTTAAAGGCACCGAAACGCGCGATTACGAGACAATTTTCAAAGAGGCTCAGCGACAGGGCGCAAAGTTGAACGCCTACACAACGTTTGACAGGACGGTTTTTACATACGATGCCTGTGTCAACTCTATCGACGTCGGATTTGATTTGTTGCAGGACATGACGCTTCGGGCGACGTTCCCCGAAGGAGAGTTTCAAAAAGAGCGCGAGGTCATTCTCCGCGAAATCGCGATGTGCAAGGACGACGCGGATGATTGTTTGAGCGAACGTCTCTTCGAAGAAGCGTTCCGCCGACATCCGTACCGTTACCCCGTCATTGGTGTGAAGGGGATCTTTGAACAGCTGACGCGCGAAGACGTACGGCGTTATTGGCACGCGCGCTACGCCGTCAACAACATGACGCTGGTGGCGGCGGGAAATTTGGCACAGGAAGCGGTTTTCGAAAAAGTAAGACAATTTTTCGGTTCTCATAAACCGCGCAGTACGGCACCCGTTTTGGTACCGAAAGAACCCTTGCAATTGGCGGAACGAAGCGGACGCGCCTACGGCGATTATCAAATCGTGCGCGGTGCGGTCGGGTTTCGCATCCCCGGATTGGGTCATCGGGACGGTGCGAAACTGCAGGTGCTCGCAACCGTTCTCGGCGGCGGCGAAAGTTCGCTTTTATACCAAGAATTGCGCGAAAAACAGCGCCTGGTGCAGACGATTGAAGCTGCTTCCTGGATGGGCGACACGCACGGTCTTTTTATCATCCAATACGCCTGTGAAGCGGGGAAGCGGGAAGCGGTCGAAGCGTATCTGCGCGAACATTTAACGGAACTTGTAAAAAGCGGTTTGACGCGGGACGACGTCGCCAAAACCTACCGACAGGCGTTGTTGTCGGAACTGGATGCCCGTAAAACGGTTTCGGGACAAGCGCATCACGTGGGCTGGGCGAGCGTTTGCCTCGGAGATGCCGGTTATACGCAGCGTTATCTGGAGCAACTGCGGACGTTGACGGTTGAGGAAGTGCGCGCAATCGTTGATACTTATTTGACCTTCGCCCAAAGCACCTGCGTATCGCTGGAACCTTTAACCTGCAAGCCGTCGGTAACCAATGCGACGGTCGTGGTGTCGGAACGGTTGCCGCTGGAGACCGAAATCGTCAACGGCGTACGCGTTTTATACCAACCGTGCGCCTTGCCGAAAACGCACATCGAAGCTCTCTTCTCGGCGGGCACGTTGTACGAACCGTGCGACAAACGCGGTTTGTCGCAACTGTCGGCGACGCTGCTCACGAAGGATACGGAACAACAATCGGCATTGGAGATTGCCGAAGCCGTGGAAGCACTCGGCGGGCAATGGAACGGATTTGCCGGCAACAATTACCTTGGATTATCGACGGAAGTTTTATCGACGGATGCCGATGCGGCGTGTCGGTGGCTGCAAAACGCGCTGACGCGGGCGCGCTTTTTGCCCGAAACCTTCGAAACTGAACGGAACGCACAGCTGTCGGAGATTAAGGCGATGCAGGATGATGCGTTTTATGTCGGCTTTCAACGGTTGCGGCGGGAATTTTTTAAACATCATCCCTACGCCGTCGGTTCGTTGGGAACGGAGGAAGGGCTCCGTGCGTTAACGGTCGACGATTGCAAACGCTTTTACGGGAAAATTGTTTCGGCGGAAAATACCGTCTTATCCGTCGTTTCTTCGTTACCGAAAGAGCGCATTTTGCGACTGTTGGAACCGATTTGCAACGCCCTTCCGAAGGAACCTTTTAAGACGGTTGCGGAAGCGATCGAATCTCCGTCGGCGTCGCGTGTCGAAGAGACTTCGTCGAAAGAGCAGGCGATGGTGTTTGCGGCATACCCGATGAGCGGTTACGGAGGAGAGGATTTTTACGTCGGCGAGTTTTTGGAAGAACTGTTCAACGGTCTCGCAAGCACCTTTGTGGACGAAGTGCGCGAAAAGCGCGGATTGGCGTACACGGTCGGCGCAACGCGTCTGTCGGGCATCGAGAAAGGCATGTTTTGTTTATTTGCCGGAACGCATGCGGAGGCAACGGATGCCGTTGAAACGGAAATGTCGCGCTCCGTTCAACGCGTTCTCGACCGCAAACTGACAAAGGAGGAATTTGAAACGGCGCGTACATCTTTGAAGGTCAACCGTCAACTGAGACTGCAAAGCATCGGCAAAAAAGCGTTTGCCGCCGCATACAATACCCTTTTGGGTCTTCCGAACGAACGATGGTTGCGTTACGAGGAAGCAATCAACTCAATGACACTTGACTTGTTTTACGGGCGTTGCGAAAATTATTTGTCGCCTTCGCAGGTTGTAAGGCTCGTTGTCAAACCGTCATGAAGACAAAAAAATTCCTTCTTCTCGTTTCGTTGTCCGGCTTTCTGCCGTTAGGGCTTTTCGGGGTACCTTTGGAGGATGCGACGTCGGAACGTTCGGTCGTTCTCGAAACGGCAGCCGAGGGAACCGCTTCGTCGGACGTTTTGCAAAAAGCATCGGCATCGGAAAGCGAAAAAGCAAAAAGCTCAACCTTCCCGAGGCGACGCGCCGACGATGCAAAAAAAACGAAACGTACCGCAAAGGGAAACG
>JAFVCI010000110.1 GCA_017479315.1 Opitutales bacterium
ACAACAGCGCGAATGCACCCCTCAAAGTAACCGTGCAACGAAGCACTCCGCTTTCGAACGACCGCCGCGGCGCATTTTTTCACGCCTTCCAATGCAATTTCCGGCTTACCGTAAAACTTACATCTGCTTCACCAGCCAATTTTGCAGACCGATCTTCGCAATCAATTCCGACTGCAACGCCGTCCAATTCAAATCTTCCTCTTCGTCCTTCAAATAAGCTTTCAACAGATCCGCCGTTGTCAGATCATCCGACAGTTTTTGAATGTCCCGACGCAACATCTCAATGCCCTCTTCGGAAACCTTCATCTCCGACCGCAGATATGCTTCGGCATCATCGCGAACAGGAACAGATTCTGTCGCTTCAACGGTCAAAGATCCGCCCAAATCCAAAATCCGATCGAGCATTTTATCGACCCAACCGGCTTCTTCGACGGCGTGTTCCGCGTACTTTTCGCCCAACTTTTCAAAACCCTGAGCTGCAAACACCTTTCCCTGCACTTTGTGCGCAAACGCCTGCGCATTCAGACCGTTCGCATAATACGTTAAGACCTTAATTGAAGCTCTGCTATCCATACCTTAAAGTTGTAGAAGATTGCCGCTGTTTTCAAGCAACAAAGTGCATTTGCCTCATGATGCCAACCGAAAATCAAACCTTCGAAACGCTAAAATCTCTTTCAAATGAAACGCGTTCCAATAAAAACCGCCCTAAATTTCTTTTATTTCTGCCGAAGTCGCCTGCGTATCGTACAGTTTTTTCAAAATATACCGCGGACGCCCCTGGGCAATTTGATACGTTCGACCGACATATTCGCCGATAAGACCGATGCCGACAATGGCGACACTGACCATGAAGAATAAAATCGCAAACAACGTAAAAACACCTTCCGCTTCGGGTCCGATGAACAATCGTCGCCCGAGCATATACAAAACCAACAGAAAACTTCCGCCCGCCAGCGCGAACCCGAACAGCGTAAAAACCTGCAACGGCACCAGCGAAAATCCCGTCATCAAATCGAAATGCGTCCGCAGTAAATAATACAGCCCGTATTTGGTTTTACCCTGAAAACGCGGCGCATGTTGCATGCCGATTTCTGTGTAACGCGCGGCGAACTTATACGCCAATGCCGGGATGAATGCCGTGTAATCGCCGCAGTGCACAATCGCATCGACAATCGACCGCTTATACGCGCGCAACATGCAACCCTGGTCGGTCATGCGAATGTCGGTAATTTTCCCGCGAAACTTATTGTCCAGCTTCGACGCCCAATCGCGCCATTTGGCATCGCGACGCTTTCCGAGCCGCCAACTGCCGACGTAATCGTATCCTTCGTCGATTTTCTCCAACAATTTCGGAATTTCCTCGGGCGGATTTTGCAAATCGGCATCCATGGAAATCGCCCATGCGCCGCGTACGTGCTCAAAGCCCGCCCAAAGCGCGTTGTGGTGCCCGAAATTGCCGTTAAAATCCAAAATTCGAAAGATATGCGGGTATTTTTGTTGCCATTGCAACAGTTTCGCCAATGTCCCGTCGCGACTTCCGTCATTGACGGCAACAATTTCAAACGTACGCTTCGATGCCTCCAAAACCTTCATCAAACGCGTACATAACTCGTCCACGTTCGGCTCCTCGTTGTACATCGGAATGACGATCGACAACTGCGGAATATCCGCCCGTGCCGACGGGGAAGCACTGCCCGACGCATTATCGGGTTTCGAAATATGCATTGGAGAAGGCATCACGGACAATTACAATATAACGTAAAACACTCGTTCTTCGTCAACGGATAAAATCCGTACTCCCGCATCCGCCCCTCAAATTCGGGAATGCAAATGTTCTTCACGATCGCGTAACAACATTTTTTCTCCTTCCAGCGCGCCTGAAATGCTTCCCATCGCAGATAGCGGTCGCAACCCTGCACTTTTATGCCGAGCATATGCTCCTTCTCGACGTATTCCAACGTACCGATGTTTTGGTTCAGATAAAACGGAACATCATGAAAGTAGCCGTACAAACCGAAAACATCCGCTTCCCCAGCTTCCCGTTGGCGTATCACGCGACACAACGATTGCGCATTCCATCGCTGAAAAAACGGCATCATCTTCGGAAACAGCAAATACAACAAAACGGTCGTCATCAACAATCCGCCGAATGCCCTTTGTACGTAACGCTCATCCGACGTTCGAAAGCTTTTCATCAAAAAAAACAGCGCGCCGACGGAACCGACGATTAAAATACCTTCAAAAACCCATGCCAAATCCATCGGTATCGGCACCAAAGCGCGTTTTTTGATAATCGACGGACCGACAATGGCGGTTACGGAGAAGGCAAGTGCCCACAAAAAACATTCCGAACGCAAATTTTTCGCATTCGTCTTCTCCCAACCGATCGCCATCCATACACAGGCGGCGGGAACGGCGGGCAAAATGTAGGGAATGAGTTGCGAATGGGAGCAGGAAAAGAAACCGACCACCCCGAACATCCACAGCAACGCAAAAAGCACGATTTGCCGTTCGCGATCGCGGGTTCCGAAAAACGCGTTTTTCGTTAAACGCGGCAGAAAAAACGTCCACGGCATCAACCCGCACAAAAACGCGGTCGGCAGAAAATACCACGGCTTACCGCGCAGGTGAGTATTCGTTAAATAACGCTCAAAATGCTCGTGCCAAAAATAAAAATTAAAGAAACACTCATACTTCCGTTGCACCGCAATGTGCCACGGAACCGCGATCACCAGGAACAGCAACGTTCCGCGGAACAGGCGCGCGCGGTTGAGTTTTTTGATATTTCCCGTGAACAACAGCCACGGAAAACCGATCAACACAGGGAACACCAACCCAATCAACCCCTTGGTCAGCACCGTCAGTGCCATGAAGAGGTACGCACTGTAAAAACAATACTTCGCACGCGTCTCGTCCTCCTCCAAAAATCCCGACGCAAACAGCAACAACGTGGTCGTGAGAAAAAACGTCAGAAAATTATCCAGCGTCAGTACCTGGGATAATCCGAACGGCAGACCCGACGTACCGTACAAAATCGCCGCGCATAAACCGACTTTTTTCGACAAAAAACGTCGGCAAAAAACGTACAAAACCAAGCACGTCAGCAACGTCGCAAGGGCATTAAAAAAGCGCGCCCCGAACAACGTAACGCCGAAGATTTTTTCCCCGAGTGCCGTCACCCAGTAACCGATCGGCGGTTTTTCGAAGTAAATCAAACCGTTCAGATGCGGAACAATCCATTCATCGGTGCGTA
>JAFVCI010000111.1 GCA_017479315.1 Opitutales bacterium
CACCGAAGACGCACACTTTGCCCATTTGACGTGCCACCAATGCCGCATGGGAACTGACACCGCCGCGGCTCGTAATAATACCTTCTGCGACCAGCATGCCACGTAAATCTTCGGGTGAAGTTTCAGCGCGACACAAAATCACTTTATCCCCCTTCTTGGCCAGTTCTTCCGCGCGATCCGCTGTAAAGACCACCTTTCCGCAGGCGGCACCGGGACCCGCCGGCAATCCGACGGTCACGGGAGAGGCTTTTTTCTTTTCATCCGCATCAAAAATCGGCACTAACAGCGTTGCAATCGATTCGGCGGGAATACGCAGTAAGGCGTTTTTTTGGTCAATGAGCCCTTCCTGCACCATATCCAGGGCGATACGCACCGCCGCCAATCCCGTCCGTTTGCCATTTCGGGTCTGCAGGATAAACAAATGCCCGTCCTCGACGGTAAATTCGAAATCCTGCATGTCGGTAAAACGTTTCTCCAAAACGGAACGCACTTCCAGCAGTTCCCGATATGCATTCGGCATTTCCCGCTCCAAATCCGCCATCGGGTGCGGCGTCCGAATACCCGCCACAACGTCCTCACCCTGCGCATTGATGAGATATTCGCCGTAAAATTCATTCGTACCGTTGGCGGGATTGCGCGTGAACGCCACGCCCGTCGCACTCGTATCGCCGGAATTGCCAAACACCATCGACTGAACGTTCACCGCCGTTCCCCAATCCGAGGGGATATTGTACTTGTGGCGGTACAAAACGGCGCGTTCATTGAACCAGGAACCGAAAACCGCCCCGACGGCGCCTTCCAGTTGTTCGAAAACGTCCTGCGGAAATTCGCACCCTTTCTCTTTTTTCACCAACTCCTTAAAGCGGACAATGACGTTCTTCAAATCCTCCGCGTCCAGTTCGGTATCAAATTGCACGCCTTTGTTCTTTTTAGCTTCGGATAAAATTTCGTCGAACGGATCCAGATCGCTTCCGGCACCGATGTTCATCACGACATCGCCGTACATCTGAATAAACCGACGGTAGCAATCATACGCAAAGCGCGGATTATTCATCTTTTTCGCAAAACCCTCCGTCGTTTGGTCGTTTAAACCCAGATTAAGAACCGTATCCATCATGCCGGGCATCGATTCGCGCGCGCCGGAACGCACCGAAAACAGCAATGGATTGGACGGATCGCCGAAGGTTTTGTGCAACTGTGCTTCGACGTTTTTGATGGCATCTTTTATCGCCGCCTTTAATTCGGGCTTAATTTTCTTGTCGGACTTGTAATAATCCAGACACATTTCGGTGGTAATCGTAAATCCGGGCGGTACCGGCAAACCGATGCGCGACATTTCCGCCAAATTCGCACCTTTGCCTCCGAGCAATTTTCGCATACCGGCATCCCCGTCGGTGTGCGCCCCGAATTCATAAACCATCTTACCGTCCATAAGCAGAAACCCTACAAAGTTAGTATAAGATTGACTGACGGGAAAGTCAATCAATGCGTAGGACACAAAAAAACGCACGAGAGTTCGTACCCGTGCGGTTTGAAAAAGAAAAAACCGCAAACGCCCGATGTTTGATTTCGGGCATATTGTAAAAACAAAACTCTCCGAAGTATTTACTTCTTGGAAAATTTCCCGTCGGAAGTACCGTTATGCATCTTTTTAAGCTTCCGATACCATTCCTCATCTGCCTTCACCGATTCCATATATGATCGGCGACAAGCAACCTGAGCACTTCCGCTCATATATGAAATATTGAACGCAGCCGAGATCGCCTTCAAATAATGCGGCACATCCTCATTTTTTTCACTCTGCTCGCCTTTCCCTTTCTCTTCATCATCGCTGTCGGAAAACTCAATCGTTTTTTCCTCAATACCCCGATCCTCTGTCATCAGTTTGTTTTGTCTGTTGGCAAAATCCTTCAAACGCTCTTTGATACCGTAGATGTAAGATCGCATAAAAAGCGGTTTATGATACGAAATGACACTCCGACCGCCTTCTCCCGGATCCGGAAGCACGAAATCGGACAGTTCATTGATATAAACAACGCCATCGATTTCGATAAAACCAAGCTCGTTCCATGCTTCTTCGATCGTGTCCCAATCCATGGCAACCGCGGGGCACTGATTATAAATCGCCTCTATAGTGCGCTCCGTTACGGGATCCGAAGAAAAATCCTGCGGAAGCCGATATACATCCCGAATAAATTTCGTTGTATAAGAACATAGGGCAGGCTCTCCCGACAAACCCAACTCATAATACAGTGCATGCTTTATTTCATGTGCCAAAAGGGAATGGTGGAAAATCTTTTCGCCCGTAAAATGAATAACATAACGCCGATCGTTTCCGACTGTTTTGATGTAACAAAAACCGCCGCTCTCCATCATGAATTTCAGTTCGATCTTGTCTTTGAGTAAAAAATAATAAAGCGCCAACACCTGTTTTGATTTTTCCCACCACGGTTTCAAAAGCAAACACGCCAAAAAGCTTCTTTTTTTATTTTCAACCGCCTCCTTCGACGAATCAAAATCATGAATTTTATTTTCCGTGTCGCAGAAACAAAACGAACAGGGAATTTTTTTTACGCAATCCTTCAATACCGTTTCATAATCTTTGATGCACCCGTTAAAATCTTCTTTCGATTTACCGAGTCCTTCACAAATCGTATCAAACGAAATTACGCGAAATGTTTCGTTATACCCCAACTCCCTGAGCTTTTGCAGCCGCTCTTTATCAACTTCCTCCAGCGGTCGCGAATACGACAAAAACGCCTCTTTGGTACTCCTCTGCGGCGGCAGTTCCAACAGTGAATACGACTCTCCGAAGACAGGCAAAGCGGTTGCGAAACCGACACAACCGAACAATGCGGTATTTTTCAATATTTTGTTGATATTCATGCCATTATCGATTAATGGTAGAAAATTTTTGAATGACAACATTATTTTTCGCAACAATCAGCTGTTTTTTCCGGAAGCGTATACATTCATCGCACACATAACCGATC
This sequence comes from Opitutales bacterium, assembly GCA_017479315.1. Lineage (GTDB taxonomy): Bacteria > Verrucomicrobiota > Verrucomicrobiia > Opitutales > UBA9783 > UBA3222. Next base: position 2,994 of record JAFVCI010000111.1, read on the forward strand.
TCGCAACAACAAATCAACTTTTCCGCAATTGCCGCTTACCTTTATAATGAAAGCCGACCACCGTGGATCCGCTTGACGTACAGAAAACCAACTTCGGACGCATCCGATTTTTGCAATG
>JAFVCI010000112.1 GCA_017479315.1 Opitutales bacterium
GATGAGATTTTCGCCGCCGAATACGTTGCCGTACAGACGGAAGGACAGCGAGACCAAACGGAACAAAATCGAAATGCACTCGATAAAACCGACGCTCAAAAAGACAAAAAACAGCAATGCGTAAATGCCGAAGGAAAGTTCACTCCGATCGGCTTTGTTTCCGAAAATATGCTTGATTGCACCGACAAAGCCCTCGTTTTTCAGCACCAGCCACACCCAGGCACCCATGGAAACGATCGCCAACGCCAGCGTGGCGTTCAAATCGGCATTGGACGGACGGAAGAAGTAGGTAAAATGCCCCTCCTTAAACGTGCCGATCGTGCTGACCCCCGGCAACAGACTGCTCCAGTTCTGCATTAAAATATACACGAAAAAGCCGATTAAAATCGGAAATGCCTGCTTTGCGACGCGCTTACCGACAATGGGCGTCAGTAAGTTATAAATGCCCTCGATGACGGTTTCCGCCACCGCCTGCCCTTTGGTCGGAATCAACCGCGGCTTTCGAATTAACGCCCGCACGATGAGAATAATCGCCAACGAAATTACCCATGTATTAACCATGCCGTTGGTGATCGGAAAACCCGCGACGGAACCCAAAACATAGGGCTTGGGACTGACGGCGACGCCGGCGTGCGCGTTTGTGACGCATAAACAGAACACCAATACCGACAGAAAACCTTTCGCCACACTGCCATTATACGATGTGCTTCGATGCCTGCAACCTTTTTTCGTTTGAGGTCGGCTCCGAAAGACAGGTTTGACGGGTACGGGCAAAAAATCGGAGAAATCGGTTTTGCATGCCGCCGTACGTGCGCCGTTGGTTTCATAAGCGAAGGCTGAGCTGATTTTATCCAAAATCTCGCTTCAACGACCTTTGGAGGTGTCTTTCATCTTTTGATCGATTACTTTGTACAGAATTGGTTTTGCCGTATAAACCGTTAAGCCGACCGTCGAAACGATTGGTGTCGAAACACGAAACGATATGCCCGTCAATTTTTTTCGATGCCACACCAAGCCGACGGCTTTGTCGACACCCGCGGCAGGCGGAATGAACAACCTGTCGGAGCATCTCCTCATAAATAGAAAGTACAATTTTTTCTTTTCGTTTTCTCCCTGCGGAGCAGGTTATGGTGTTTTCGTCAGTGAGAGTGCCTGCTTTTTCGTTCGCAAAAACATCCAAACGCACAAACAACAAAGAATAAGCACTACAAACCAAGAATCCGTCAAATGCCCGGTTCCCCAAAAACGCGAAGTCGGAATTTCGGGATAACGGACGCATTTGCGAAGCACAAACAACGTCGTAATCAATCCCTGATGGAAACCGATGGAACCCCAAAGCGTTTGTGTTTGCATACGCAATCCGCAGAGAAGCAGGTTCAATAGAAAAACGCACAGGAAAAATTCCAAGACAAAGCGTTGCGGAATATCCGTAATCGAATGCCATGCGCACTGGAAACTTTGGATAAAAACATTCGGATCGGTGCCGGCATCGCAGTGCGAAAAATGCAAAAGCGCAAAAATAAGTGCCAACGGGAAAATGCCCTCGAACGTTTGCCGACCGTTGCGCACAAAATCCCATAAAAAACCGCGGAAAATCACCTCCTCCGCCGTCGCAAGCAATAATCCCGCGGTAAATGCCTGCAATAAAACGCCCGCATTCGGCGTCGCCTTAATTTCAATATCCGAAACGAAGCCTTTCATAATAAAAAACAACGCCATCCAGACGAAAATTCCGAAAAAAAACGTCTCGATGTAACTCCAAAACCCGCGGCGCAAATTCCAACGGTACTTCTTTGGAGCCTTGCGTACGGCGACGATAACGACGATGCACCCGACAATTACCCGTAGGCGGTCAACGTAACATTCGAGCGGTTTGTTTGCCAAATAACGGAGCCAATCGACCGAGAAAAACTTATCGCAAGCACCAACCAAAAGATAAACAACGGGCGCCAATCCCGCCGCAACCGCCAAAATCCCGACATAAGCCGCTAACGCGATTACCCAACGCCAAAGGGTCATAAAAACCAAAACTTACGACGAAGCGTATGCCGCAATCATACCGTCATAACAACCGCAATCCATTATATCTAAATGCCGCTCCGCCGCAAAATGGTGGGAAGTACCGGACTCGAACCGATGACCCCCAGCATGTCAAGCTGATGCTCTAACCAACTGAGCTAACTCCCCACGGACGGTTTTAGGGTGAGAGGGAGTGGGAGTGTTGGCAAGAGAAAAGATATTCAGTGGGCAGTTCTTAACCATTGTGAACACAACCAACCTACTTGGCTGGTAGATGCTACAAAGGAAATTGGCTCATTGAAAAAATTGATAAAACAAATCCAGATTCGAAATTAAGCAAACCAATCCACACCTATTGCTAGTCAATAGCTTTGGCGATCCGTAAGAATCTCCGGAAGACACCATATCGCACTTCCATAGCATTGACAACCCCTCTTCTTCCCCCTACCCTTCTCCTTGGTGAAACCTTTCTTTCTTCCCATTCTTTTTCTCCTCTTCCTCGGCGGTTGCAAAACCGTCAAAAACGATATCCCGCCCGAGCAGATTGCGATGAAATGCGAAGCGCGCGAACGGCAGGCGTCGGAGCTGTTGGCTGATGCACGAGTATCGGAAGCGGACGGCGCGTGGCGCGAAGCGTGCAAGCACTATCAAACGATTACCAAACATTTTTTGGAGACCGATGCGGCACCAAAGGCATTTTATAAATGGGGTTGCGGATTGGCAGAGCGCGGGCAGTACGAGTCGGCGTTTGAAAAATTTTCGTTTGTGACGAAAAACTACGTCGATTATACCGATTACGAGGCTGTCATACGGGCGGAGTTTGAGGTGGCGTGCCGTTTGACGGAACAGTATCAACGGGCAAAGGAGAAATCCAAGGTGCTTTCGTTTTTCAAAGATCCGAAGGCGGCAATCGACTGTTTCCGGTCGGTCGTAAAGTATTCACCGCGTTCCGCCGATGCACCAAAGGCGCTGTTGTACATCGCAGAGTTACAGTTTGCCGATAAGGAGCCGGCGAAGGCGATTGAAACGTTGGATCGGCTGATTGAAGATTACAGCGATTGGGAACGAATCCATGAAGCGTATTTGTTTCAGGCGGACGTGTATTTGTCGATGGTGCGGCGCCCCGAAAACGATCCGCAACCGGCGAAGCGCGCGATTGATGCCTACGAAAATTTCATTCTGTTGTTTGGTCGGCGCGCCGATTTAACGGAGGAAATCGAAGATGCGCGGGACGGATTGGCGGAAGCACGCGAGGTGTATGCCGAAGGTCGCTTAAGGTTTGGAGACTTTTACTATCTTCGTCGGCATTATCCGGACGGCGCGGTTCCGTTTTACCGCGAAGTGCGATTGGCGGCGCCGGAATCGGAAGCCGCGAAGATTGCCGAAGCACGCTTGGAAGCCATTCAAAACGAAGCGCCGATCCCGACGAACTGGGCGGATAAACTGTGGGGTCCGGTGGTGTATCGACCGTCGGAAGCGCGGGAATGATGCATGCGGGAACTCGCACAAACCATCGATGTTTTCCTTTATCCGCTCGGACTGCTGGCGGTTTTCGGGCTTTTATTTTTTACCGAACGTCTTATTTTTCTTCACAAAGGGCGCATTCAACCGAAGCGCTTTGTTCGCGGCATTGAAAATTTACTCAAAGCGTCACGGTATGAAGAAGCGCTGTCGGTGTGCGAACAAACGCCGTGTGCGGTGGCGCGATTGACGCGGGCGGCGCTGTTGCATCGCTCCGAACCGCCGTTGGTTTTGAAGGATATGCTGCGGCAACACGCCCTGTTGGAACTGCCGATGTTGCGCAAACGCATTGAATCGTTGCACATGATGGGACAAATTGCGCCCTTGATCGGACTTATCGGAACCGTCTTTTTTCTCCTGAAAGGTTTTTGGCGATTGGGCGAATTGCAGGCGTACACATACCTGACAAGCGTTGCGCCGCTGTTTGCCTCCGCGTTGGCAGTGACGTTGGTCGGGCTCTCGGAACGATTACTGTTCACCATCGCATATCATTTTCTAAACGGTCGCGTACGATTGCTGATTTTCGATTTGGAATGGACCGCAAGCGAATGGTTGCTGTTTTTTCAGAAATCAACCTGTGTAAAAAAAGAAGAAGCAACAGTCACTTCCGAAGGTTAAAAATATATGAAGAGCAAAATTTTGTGGGTATTGTTCGTACTTTTGGGCTCCTTCGGAGTAGTGTATTACTGTCAATATCCGAAGCCCGAATCGATAAGCGATGTTGAGAGCTTTAAAAAGCAAATTGTTCATACAAATGCCGATTATTCCGTTTATGGTCGTGAATACGAAAACCGCGCGGAGTACCGAGCGGCATACGGAGTTTGCAACGAAAAAATGACGAGAAATGTCGTTATTTATTAAGATATTGTTTTTTAAAAAAGGAGAAATTTTTGATGAAAGCCGTTAACAGCCTGGAACCCTTAGGATTAAATGCACAATTAAAACTCTCCGAAGCCAATACCCTGTCGTTGCAATGGGTACCGTATGTGAATTTGCTTGCATTGGCTTTCGGGTTGCTTTTGTTAAACTCGCGGTGGCTTTGTCCGCCCGGAATACAATTGCAATTGCCGAAAACTTCGGTCGCATCGGCATACGGAACCGCGCTTCCGATTGATGACGTTTTGATTGTCGACGCCGATAAACGTCTTTTCTTTCATCACAGACCGTATGATTTTTCACAGTTGGAACAAGTGTTTTCGAAGAAAAAAAACAATGCTCTTCTACTGCAGGCGGATGAACGTCTACCGTTGGCGTATGTGTTGCAAATTATGACTGTTGCCAGGAAATGCGGGTATCGGTCGATTCAATTGGGGACGAGTGTTGAGGAATAAAAGTTACACTATCGTGTAGGTTGTTTGGTACACGTTCATTTGTGACGATTTATTTGGCTTTCGCAAAACTAATATCATTGACTATACTCAGGCATGTTCTTAAAATTCCGAATAAAGTAGCTGGATTATCGAGAAAAGGTGAGGCAATGAAGTTGCCATCCGAGACGAGAAAAATTTGAGGTAAAATTTCGAAATTCACTTCACAAATGCAAATGTTTTAAAAAGCCAAATCGCCTAAGCCAGAATAGATTCCCTTTTTCACTAAAATTGACACAAAAAACAGAAGAAATTTATCCAAAAAGCAAAATATAAAAGAACAAAGGGTGCGCATATTGCGTACACCCTTTGTAACTTCAACCAATGGTTCTTGTTATTACCTCACGCCTGTCACAAACAAAGCCTCAACTCTCTCAGGCGCCACCATTCCCTTTGGCATGGAAATATACGTATAAAAACAATGCCCCAAACTAATGCTGGTTGAGGTCTCATGCATGAAAAAAACCTCAGACGCACTCGTACTCTCTCCATGCGAGGGCACATCCAGCTCCTTTGTATCTTGTGACACACCAGCCAATTGCATACTCGCCGGAGCCTGATCTGCTCGCACAAAGATTTTGCGTGCATCGACTACCAACCATTTTTTACCACCTTTTTCAACAAGCTGCGGAAATCCGTTCGAATGCCCAGCTCCGTTTTGTTTTAAAGGCATTTTACTGTCTGTTAACGGAAAATTAGGACTATTATCAACACCACCCACCTGAAACAAAGCAGACGAAACTGTCGGGCTCGAAGCAAAATCAGGACGCTCACTCCAGGCACTCGGAACTTCCGCATGTTGAACATTGATTTCCCTCGGCTCATGGTGCCGTGAATCATAATGATATGGCTCCATCCTATCACTGCTATTCGGCATCAAACTTCCTCCTTCAAATTCATTTTGCTGCCCGAACCGTCCATTTAAAAACGAGATATCCGATTGTTCGGACGAAGAATTAAAATCCTTTTCAAGATCATCACGAACAGAAGAATTTTCACCCAAACTCTCGCTTACTGAATCAGTTAACGACGCGGAACTTGCTCTTTCCGATTGAATTTCATCAAGAAAACCCCGACTGCCTTGATCGTTTTCAACATAGTTTTCAGCGGCTACGATCGGCTCTTCTTGCACCTGGGGTTCATTCGATACTACAGGTTCGTCCTTGACATAAGAATCCCGAAGATCAGACAGTTCATTTGAACTTTCCTGAGGCATCTGCTGTGTAGAAGGTGTTATCCTGGCGTTGAATATCAACCTCATTTCCCCCTCTTCTTTATGAGAACCATCGATTTTGACATCTACAGCAGGCGATTGGGCACCGTTGTCAAACAGATTTTCGCCATTTTTGTCTTTCACAGCATTTATGAAGTCCTTGGCATCGACTTTTTCAGGTAACGGTTCTGTGGACTCAGGATTAACCTCGTTTTTCACATCTTTCGACCCTTTCTCCAATTCAACTGTTTTTCCTTTCTCTGCCTCACCCTCCTTCTTTTCCTGTTTATCCTTCTTTTCCTGTTTATCCTTCTTTTCCTGTTTATCCTTCTTTTCCTGTTTATCCTTCTTTTCCTGTTTATCCTTCTTTTCCTGTTTATCCTTCTTTTCCTGTTTATCCTTCTTTTCCTGTTTATCTCGAGAATTATTTTCTATCC
>JAFVCI010000113.1 GCA_017479315.1 Opitutales bacterium
TCAAGGAGTGATTGTAACGGGCAATTTTCAGCAGAAGCGATATTCCGTATGCGCGCAACTGGCTCAATCGCATCATTTGAAGGTTTTTACCGTGCCGCCGATCGGAGAGTTTTTAAGCGGTCGCGCGTTTGCTTCCAAGTTGCGTCCCTTGGAAATTGAAGATTTTCTGGCGCGCGATCCCATTCATCTGAATACGGCGGAAAGTGCGAAGCAAATCGAAGGAAAAGTTGTTTTCATAACGGGCGCCGGCGGCTCCATCGGAAGCGAATTATCCCTGCAGGTTGCCAAAAAACATCCGAAAACCCTGGTTCTCATCGACCACTGCGAATATAATTTATTTAGAATACAGCAATCGCTGTTAACTCAAGGTTACGCCTGTGAACCCGTTTTGCTGAACATTACGCATCGTGAACCGTTGCGCGCCTGTTTTGAGAAATTCAAACCGCATTATGTTTTTCATGCCGCCGCTTACAAACATGTACCTCTGTTGGAAAATCAGGCGTTGGTTGCCGTGCAAAACAACGTTGGCGGAACAACACTGTTAGGGCTTTGTGCCGCCGAATACGGTGCCGAGAAGTTTGTTTTGGTTTCGACGGATAAGGCGGTGCATCCGTCCAACAACATGGGTGCCACGAAACGCATTTGCGAAATGCTCTGCATGGCGTTGCAACAGCGTTCGGGCAACACAACACAGTTCATGGCGGTTCGCTTCGGGAACGTGCTCGGATCCGCGGGAAGCGTTTTACCGACGTTTAAAGAACAGATTGCCCACGGCGGTCCCGTCACGGTGACGCACCCGGATATGACACGTTACTTCATGACCATTCCCGAAGCGGTGAGTTTGATTTTAGAAGCATTCACATTCAAAGACGGCGGCGGAAAAATTTACATCCTGGATATGGGGCAGCCGGTTAAAATCCTGGACATCGCCAAACGCATGATTGAATTGAGCGGTGCCGCCGATATTCCCATTGTTTTTACGGGCATCCGTCCCGGCGAAAAATTACACGAAGAACTGGTCGACGATAAGACTTCTCTCATCTCCACAAGCCATCAACTGGTCAATATCTATAAAGAAAATACGTCGTACGTTTCAAAGTTGAAACCTGTGGAAAATTACTTGGATGTCATTCAGTGGTTAAAAACCGAAGAGGATGCGTTGAGGTTTATTCGGGGGTTTATTAAGGAGTTTAAGAGCGTTTAAGAGCGTTTTGAGAGTTGTGAGGTCTTTCGGAATTCATAAACTTTGGTACCATTCAATAATTCTCGACCGTTTTAACGCTTACAACGCTTATGCATCGCACAATGGATATTATGTCTAATCTTTATTAACGGGAACATTGGACTGAGTGTCTGAAAAATCTACTCGTCAACTGCCGTTATCGTTGTTGATTAGACATTTTTTCCCACTGCTACGGACTACAAAAAGCTACGGCGAAGTTTTCCTTTGTTCTTTCTCTGTTAACTGTTGTATCAGATTGCTTTTTACCAAAAAAATTCCACAATAAAGGTGGTTGTCGCTGTCGAAAAAACGTCTAAAAAATAGAAGAAATTGCACCTCAAAACTTACCTCTTCATTGCCATTTATCGGTTACTGTTCCCACCGATCTTGCTGTGTGTATTGCCGTATTACTTACTGCGCATGCGGAAACGCGGTGGGTACGGAAAGCACTTTTTTAATCGTTTCGGTTGGCTACCGAAACCCCAACTACCGTCTCCCGTGTGGATACAGGCGGTTAGTGTCGGTGAAATTGAATCATTGAGACCGCTTTTGGTTACATTGAAACAACGAAACATTCCCGTTTATTTAACGACCACCACGTCAACAGCGTTTCGCATTGTTGAAAAAAAATACGCTTCCCTGGTCGATACGTTCGGCTATTTCCCGCTCGATTTTTGGTTATTTTCCGCGCTCGCCCGGCGGCGTATTGGTCCGAGAGCAATTCTCCTGACGGAATCCGAGTTATGGCCGGAACATCTTTTTCAGGCAAAAAACACACTGTTCCCGTTTATCTCATTAACGGACGGCTTTCGGACAGAACGTTTTCGCATTATCAACGATTTTTGCCAATCGCACGCATGCTGTTCGGTTTTCTTACAAAGATCTTTGCCGCAAGTCATGCCGATGCGGAGCGCTTCCGGGCGTTATGTCCGAAGGATATTCCGATTATCCAAGCAGGAAATTTAAAAATTGATTCCGCCGTCCAATCGGCAACCACGACCACATCCCTTGCACGAAGAGAATTGGGCGACCAATGGCAAAATGCGACCGTTTTATTGGGGGCTTCCACCTGGCCGGGCGAAGAAAAAATGTTGGTTGAATTCTTTCTGAAAGCGCGCAAGGAATTTCCGAAGTTGAGGCTCATTCTTGTTCCGCGCCACGTTGAACGCACGCACGAAGTCAAGGTTTTACTGCAAGCGTATCCCGTTACATTTTGTTTCCGAACGCAACCGATCGAAAATACCGATATTTATGTCGTTAACACCACGGGCGAATTGCGTTCCTTCCTCCCGATGGCGGATTTGGTTTTTATCGGCAAAAGTTTTCCGCCGCATCACGGCGGGCAAACCCCTATCGAGGCGGCGGTTTGTGGAAAACCCATTTTATACGGTTCACACATGGAGAATTTTACCGATATTTGTACCGAACTTGAACACATCCGTGCGGCGGTTCGTTGTGCAGACGTCGAACATTTGGAACAACAGTTGTTTTTTTGGTTAAAACATCCCGAAGACGCAACCACCTGCGGTCAGGTGGCACAAAAATGGGTTCATACGCATCAGGGGGGTGTAAAAGTCATCATGGATGATTTGTTTCGATAACATATAGAAAGAACACTGATAAAGCCGAACGAATGCGCCTCTTGTACGCATTCGTTCGCTCATTTAGCAAAAGAGATGCGCTCTTTTGTGAGTTTTATTTGCCTATCAGCTCTCTCAAGCTTCTCTTATTATTGAGGTAGAATTGGTATATACCTGTTTTTTTGTCTAGTACCTCTATTGATAATGATGATGTTTCGTCGTCAGAATCTATACGATCTTTATCATCAAACCTGCAGTGTCCCGTTCTTACAACCTGCTTCTTCTCTCCGCCGATAATTTTACACTCTGAATCCGCAACAGCTTCATTGATGGGATCGTAATAGAATTCATATTCCCCCGGATTCTGCTTATCTTGGCAGATAAAAATTCCATACATTGTCCATGTTTCACAGGCGTCGTCATATAAACGTCCCAATGTATCTTCAAGTTTCCCACGTATATCACCAAGTTCATCCTTGTTAAATTCCCCATTATCCTCCTCTTTTGGGTAAATGTCCTCCTTTGAAAACTTCAATTCTGAAACGACCTTGGTATTCTTAATAATATCGGTTGAGTCTGTGTCAAGATCGATATCCACACTTTCCTCTGCGCCGTCAAAACTGTCGATGCGATTCATAAAATGCATCAATTCATGCAAAAGAGAACCGTACCGATCTCCTTTAAAATCCGAAAATCTACCAAAGAAATCCACATGATAATTCTTGATCGTCTCAGGCTTTTTCATCAAACCGATCGATAACGTTTCCGGCACAAAAATGCAATATTCATCATCATCTTTCA
>JAFVCI010000114.1 GCA_017479315.1 Opitutales bacterium
AACAGCGCAATTATTCGGTGCGCAAGCGTCTGTTGCAGTACGACGACGTGCTAAATAAACAGCGTACCATCGTGTACAATCTGCGCAACGAAACGCTCCGCATCGAGGAACCGATTGCGTTGGTGTGGGATTTGGTTTCGGAGGAACTCAATCAACGCCTGTCGCCGTTGGACGAAAAGATCGGCGTACAGCAACATCGGGAGCTTTTGGAGCAGTTTGTGAACTGGCTGAACATTCAGGTGCCGCTGTTTTTGGATGTTCAAACCCTGGAACACCGTTCGCGTGCGCAAATCGTCGACGACCTCATGGCAAAATTGAAATCCGCGTATGTGGAAAAACAGACCATTGAGGGCAAAGAAATCAGCACGCAAATCGTCCGCTGGGTGTTGTTGCGCGCCATCGACAAAAACTGGCAGAATCAGTTGACGGAACTCGATGATTTGCGCCAAAGCATCGGGTTGCGCGGTTACGGACAGCGGGATCCGCTGGTGGAATATAAAATGGAAGCCTACCACTGCTTCGAACGAATGGTGTCGCAGATGCGGCAGGACGTGTGCTTCCATTTATTCCGCTCTTCAACGCGCCCCGAAAACATCGATGCATTGGTGGCAAGCGTGCGCCATCATTTACGTCCGATTGATACCAAGGAAGAACCGACATCCGCCTTGGAAGAACCGAAGCCTGCCGCTTCCGAAATTGAACTGCCGAAGCCGATAAAGCGCGATTTGCCGAAGGTCGGTCGCAACGATCCGTGCCCCTGCGGCAGCGGCAAAAAATATAAGAAGTGTTGCGGGCAGGGGGAGGAAGCATAAGGGCGTTTATAAAAACTGCCGGAGGTTTTGGCGGTTACGGAGGAATAAAAACGTCGCAGGTGCACCGAGTGATTGTAAAGGACGTCCTTCCATGGGGAAGGGATCGGGGTAAATAGGGCGTTTGTGCATGTCTTCCCGCCGGAATATCTCGTGAGACTTTTTTCAATACTGCGTACAGGTGTGTGAAAGGTTGCACTTTTCAAAAAACATTCACATCACGGAGTACTTTCGACCGCAATGTAAGGGAGTGAACATGTTGAAACTCTTTCCGATCGGAGCGGTTTTCGTGTATGCACGGTAATGTCGGTTGCGGAAAATTTCAAGATACCTGCTTCGTTGAGAAAATAAGCTGTTTTCCTATGGACTATCTCGGTATCGATTACGGCAGTAAATTCATCGGCTTGGCATGGAGCTCGGATGATTTAAAAGTCGTCGTACCGCTGAAAGCCCTGCGCGTACATTCGACGGAACAGGTTTTAAAAGATTTGCAGAAAATTGTGAACGAACGCGGTTGCGACGCATTCGTCATCGGTCTGCCGGTTCACGCCGACGGCGCCGAAGGTCAACGCGTCAAAGAGGTCAAATACTTTGCGGAACGTTTAAAACAGCACTTTAACTTAAAGATTTATTTCCAAGACGAACGTTTCTCGACACAAACCGCATGTACGTTGACGGGAACCGATAATTTTTCGTTACGACGTGCGAAAGTGCAGAAGGGGAAAGGCGTTATCGATTCGACAGCGGCGGCGGTGATTTTGGAGGAGTGGATGGGGATTAGGAAAGACTAAAAAGGAACATAGTTGGGATCCGCAGGTAAATGATGTCGAACATCCGAAAAGCTGTATTGTTTGTAGATTTCTATATCAGAAAACCGTGCCGTGAACTCCTCGGTTCGTCTGTTTGTTTTATCCAACGCAAGTACATATACCACTTTCAGCCTGAAATCGCTTTTTGTTAGAAGTGCGCATTCGCGCATATTGGTTGTATACACGTCGCCCTCAAAAAGAGGCGTGAAGTGGAAGCAGTGACAATGGCAATCGGAAGCAAGAGAAAAAAATCGTCCTTCGACTATTCCCTGAAATGCTTCGAAGTTAAATTCCACGATCCTCTTTATCTCTTTTACAAAATCAGAATTGAAAGTTATATCGAGTATTTCCACTGGTTTGTCAACTGTACGTTCTACGTAAAAAGCACCGTCGGTATAAGTAAAACACATTGGCGTTTTGACGTCAGGTACGGGCAACGGGTTAGCCTCGGATACCAGTTTTGGTGTCGGCGACGGTTCGAGCGGCGGTTTTGAGATAGGCAGAAATTTTACCGGGTATACATCGGATAACTCACTATCGGCAAAATAGCATTTTAAATTAAAAGGTCTCCCGCATTGTTCTACGCGATCGTTTATGTTTGTCATGCTTTTTTTCTCGGGATCGTAATAAAAGCAGAAAGAATCGTTTGGTTCCAGCGAAAGACGACTTGTTTCGACTCTTGTTTGAAACGTCTCAAAATCGAAATCAACCTTTTCTTTTACCGCCTTCGCAAATTTGGCTTCAAACTCAACCTTATTTATATTCAACTTTTTCGGTTCTTTGTTGCGTATACACAAAAATTTTTCGTTGTACGTAACGGTTATGTTTGGTTTTGCTATCGGCTTCTCGCTGTATTCCAAAATCGACTTCAGTGTCTTTTTTGTCTTTGCGTCGCCTAACCATTGATTATTTAACTCAAAATGTTTTTGTGTAATTCTTTGCTTTCTGCGTTCATGAAGGTTTTTAAGCCATGCCCACCCTTTCGGAATAATTTTCAGTAACCATTCGGAGGACATTGTTCTCTTTGCCTACCCCACCAGCATCGGAGCACTCGGCTTCATCAAAGCAATGGAGGGAGAATAGACCTTTTCGAACAATTCCTTGCCGCTGGTGAAGGAAATTTTAATTTCCAGCGGAATTTCGCACAAACGGCGAAAGGTTTCGGCATCAAACAGATCGCAAATCTGTGCGGTACATTTGGCGTCGATGAGCAGACACTGTTCCTCCGCGCACAGTTGGTTCAGTTGAACATAGGAGGAATGGAACGGACCGTTTTTGAGGCATTCGAGCCAATCGGGCGAAATTTCGATTTTCAGATTCGTGGCAATGGTGCGTCCGATATTGTGGAACGTTAAATACAAAATGCGATCCTTGACGACTTCCAGCTTCGGTATCACGCGAGCGCGCATGTTTTCCTTAAATTGCCGCTTGCTTTCTTCAATCTGTTTCAGCGCCGCTTCCGTCTGCTTTTGAACCGCCTCCAGTTGCAATTGAGAGACGGCAATTTGTTGCGTTGCCGCTTCGGCCTGTTTAATCGCCGCAATCGCCTGCCGTTGCGCCGCGTGCGCCATTTGCCGATTGGAAAAATACATCGCCACCGACGTCAACGCGTACGCCGTTGTTACCACCAACATCAACCATGCCGTCATAAGTTATGCCTTTTACGGCTCTTAATGTGAGAGAAGGAGGGGTTGAAGGCAAGAGAAAGAGGAAAGATTACTTCCAAAAACCGCTGACGTCCAATCCGAGTTTTCAGCCGGTTATCGGTTTTATATTCACACTCAATACAAACCTCACACCTACTTGTTTGTTGTTCAGCAGCCCATGCATTATACGATGCACTACACCCTACAAAGCTTCGGATAGATTTTCGGAGTGTGTTGTTCCGCCCTCATCCGATGTAGAGTTTACGTTACTCGCTTCCGTTTCGTCCGTCGCCTCAACAGGTAAATTTTTATTTTCAAACGCCCCCTTTGCCAAGCCGATGCCGCCCGAAGCGCGTACTTTTGCGATAATTTCGCGCACAATCTGCTCCATGAAATCGGGATGCGTGCGTAAATACTCCTTGGCGGCTTCGCGTCCCTGACCGATGAGATTGCCTTGGTACGAAACCCAGGCGCCTTTTTTCTCGAAAATTCCGTGTTCGATACCCAAATCGATAACCGAAGACGCCTGCGAAATGCCCTCGTTGTACATGATGTCGAATTCGCACTCGGTGAACGGCGGAGCAACTTTGTTTTTGACGACCTTCAAACGCGTGCGGTTGCCGACAACCTTTCCCGAAGCATCCTTCAACTGACCGATGCGCCGAATATCCATGCGCACGGAGGCGAAAAATTTCAACGCCCGTCCGCCCGGGGTCGTTTCGGGATTGCCGAACATCACGCCGATTTTTTCGCGAATTTGGTTCGTAAAAAGACAAATGCACTTCGTTTTGTTGATAACCGCCGTGAGACGACGCATCGCCTGGCTCATCATGCGCGCCTGCAAACCGACATGCGAATCGCCCATCTGCCCGTCCAGTTCCGCCTTCGACACCAGTGCCGCGACGGAATCAACGACCACGACTTCGACGGCGTTGGAACGAATAAGCGTTTCGGCGATGTTGAGTGCGTCTTCACCGCTTTCCGGCTGTGAAATGAGCAGACTGTCCAAATCGACGCCGACGACCTTCGCGTAGCGCGGATCGAGGGCATTTTCAACATCGATAAATACCGCGCGTCCGCCGTGTTTCTGCACCTGCGCGATTAAACTGAGGCACAGCGTGGTTTTGCCGGACGATTCGGGACCGAAAATTTCGCAAATTCTTCCGCGCGGCAACCCGCCCGCTCCGAGCGCCAAATCGATCGCCAATGAACCCGTCGACACCACCGAAATGTTCATCTTCGCGGCACTTCCGAGGCGCATAATCGCACCGTCGCCGTACTGCTTATTGACTGCGGCAATCGCCAATTCGAGTGCTTTGTCGTCGGCGGTGTTCGAGGCATCGGGAGATTTTTGGGCAGGCATAAACAAATTTCCTTCATTGTCGGAGCGTCTTAAACGAACGGCAAGCATGAAATAAAAGAGAAAATTAACGCA
>JAFVCI010000001.1 GCA_017479315.1 Opitutales bacterium
GTGTTCATGGAAAACGTAAATATCAGCCTTCAACGACTTTGCTTTTCTATATACCTGAAACGCTGAAAAGATAGCCCTCCCTAATCGTGTCTTGTGTTTTGGGGTACCGTAAATATGAATTCCATCTTTTATTTCATCAGGTTTCCCATCGCTGACAACAAGACATACTTCATAATTCTGTTTTTCTGTTATGCATTCCTTCAAGAAGACTCGATGATCATATCGTGTGTGTGTAGTTGTCATATTGCAGATCGTTTTCATAAGACGCTTACACCCTCAAAAATCCTTTCACAAATTGAGCATACTCGGCATAAACTTTGTCAGGGTTTGTATGCTTTTCAAAAAACAATCGAGATTGAACCGCCATAGCGCGACGCAAATTATCATCACTCCGTAGCAAGAAGATCAATTTTTGCAATTGTTGCAAATCATTCCCGTGAAAATTGAGTCCGATACCATATTGTTCGACAATAGTGCTTAATTCGCCCGGTATCCCGTTAAGCAACGGGAGACCGCACATAAAATGGAAAAAAGCTTTATTAGGAATCGTCGGGGTTACTTTGGTAAATTGCTCCAAGCTTTCATTTGAAATGAATACAATACCGCAATGGCAATGTTTTGCCAAAAAATAAGCTTCTTCATGCGATAAGTAACCAGGCAGAAAAACATTGGACAAAAACGTAGCTTCTTCTCGAATCTTTTCGCCATAGTCGCCGTCACCGCAAAGAATGAAATCAACGGTTTCATTTTGTATTCGACGTGCAAGTTCTACTAAAAGCGATGGTTGGAAGTTAATGCCCCATTTGCTGATGTAGAAAACCCTAAAGGTTTTTCGTGCAAGCATGAGTGCATATTTTTTTGAAAAAACGTCTGTTTGCTGTTTTGTCAAAATAACATCTTTAGTCGTACTTAAATAAAACACCTTTGTTGTTTTTTCCGTATTTGCTATCTTTGTTAGTCCCCAGTTCAACATGTCTTTTGATATTGAAACAACTGCTGAACTGTTTTGCAGGGTTTGTTTAAGTAGGTATCGATCGGGAATTATGGCCAATTTGATCAAGAGCCGTAACAGTTTATTTGTAACGACATACGGAAACGCATCCGGCCATGGATCGAAAATGTAAAAAATAAAGGGGATACCATATTTTCTGGCGAATTTGCTCGCAAAATATGCACCAGGGATATTCAGATTGACGCATACAATGGCATCAACAGATTGAAATTTGCGTAGGACGTGTAACATTTGTTTAGCGCAAACCCAATCGTGAAAATAACGTTTAAGACAGACATTGCGCTTGTATCCGAGACCAGGAACATGGATAATTTTAAAATTTTTATTCAGATATCGGACGGAATCTCCCCATAAATTTTGTTTTTTATCATGTGAGAAGCCACTTTTGATCCATGTAACTTCGCAACCGTTTTTGGACAAAAAGTCTCCCAAAAAAGTTGCAGGACGTTGAATTTCATTTTCCGAATCTGGCGTTTGTTCGTAAAACTCAATGAGAAGAACCTGACTACCCATGGCGAATAAAACGTTGATATTTCAGCACAGTCTTTCAAACACATCAATTGTTTCTATACAAACAACTTATTCTCGACAATAGAAACATTTTTATCTGTAGTTTTACTCCAACGATTCCGATGTTTTGCAAACCAATTGAACTTCCTCTTCCGTCAAATACGGCGACATGGGTAGACTGAAAACGGTTTGAGATACCTGTTCGCAAACAGATATATCGCTCGCATTCGGAAAGTGCTTGTACGCCGTTTGCAGGTGAAGCGGTTTCGGATAATAGATAACCGTTGGAATGTCGCGATTGCCGAACGTTTCCATTGTTTGTTGCCGAGCCGACGGATCGGTTGTTTTTAAGGTGTATTGTGCCCAAACGCACATATCATTTTTCGGATGAATTGGTGTCTGAAAGCATGATTGAAACGCCTGTGTGTAACGTTCGGCGATCTTGTTGCGAAGAACAATTTCTTTCGGAAACAGTTTTAATTTTTCAATTAAAACGGCGGCTTGAATTGTGTCCAGGCGACTATTGCAACCGATACGAACATTATCGTATTTTTTGGATCCTTTGCCGTGTTCCCTAAGACTTCGGATGAGAGTATCTGCTTCATCGTCGTTGGTGAAAATCGCGCCACCGTCACCATAGCAACCGAGCGGTTTCGCTGGGAAAAAGCTGGTGGTTGCGATGGTACAATCGCGGCAGGAGCAAACCATGTGACCGTTATGGGTACAGCCGAAACCCTGTGCACAATCGGACATGACCCATAAGTTGTTTTCTTTTGCAACCTCATTAATAGCGGTATAGTCGGCAGCTAACCCGAACAGATCGACCGCGATGATTCCGACCGCTTTAAAAGACTGTTTTTTCGCTTCAAAAACAGCTTCTCTCAGGCTTTTAACACTCAAATTGTAGGTTTTATCATCGATATCGACAAAAAACGGGATGCCGCCGCAGAGAACAACTGCTTCCGCTGTTGCAGCGAAGGTCAGGCTCGGAACAAAAACAACATCGCCTTTTTGCAGATGCATCGCCTGCAGAGCCAGTACCAAAGCATCGGTTCCGTTCCCGCAAGTGACGGTGTGCTTGACGTTTGCAAAACGTTGCAGTTGATTTTCAAATTCGGTCACCTCCGGACCGTGAATATACTGGCCGTGATTCAAAACCGAATGAATGGCACTATCAAAAGCCTCTTTGTGCACTTGATATTGACGTTTCAGATCGATGAACGGCATTTTCATAGGCATTTTTCAAGTTGATGACTGTTTAATTGATATCGTAACCCGCAACGGGCACACTGCAAGGTTTTAGGCAACTTTTCACCGCATGCGCAACGCCAACCGATTTGCCGCGTGGGGTTGCCGACAACGCAGGCGTAAGGTGGTACATTTTTTGTAACAACGGCTCCCGCTCCGATAAAACAATACTCACCCAGTGTTACACCGCAAACGATCGTGGCATTTGCGCCGATGGTTGCGCCTTGCTTAACCAAAGTTTTGAGAAATTCATTTTTTCGTTCGATTGCCGCTCGCGGATTATAAACATTTGTAAAAACACAACTCGGACCGCAAAAAATATCATCTTCCAGTTGAACGCCGTTATAAACGGAAACATTGTTTTGAATTTTACAGCGGTTGCCGATATGTACGTTTGGATCGATAAATACGTTTTGTCCGATGTTGCAGTTTTCGCCGATGACGGCGCCCGGCATAACGTGAGAGAAACACCATATCTTCGTACCTGCACCGATGGTACACCCCTCATCAATATAGGAACTTTCGTGAACAAAGTAATTACTCATGCTCTAAACTTTCCTGTGCCAGTTGTAACATATGGAGAACAGCCAGTCCTTCGTCGATGTTCGTCCGCGGTTGTTGACGCGATTGCATGCAATCGATGAAATGTTGACACTCGGCTTTTAATGGTTCGGTCGAAGGCAAAGGAATGTTTTCTGGATCCGCCTTCTTGGTAACAACGGATTGCCCGTTTCGCGCATAGATATGACGATAAAGCTGCAACTTTTGCTCGGGTGGCAACATATCGTCGAACACCAGCATGCCTTCGGTACCGCATACAATAAGCTTTCGTTCTTTAAAGGGATGTATCCAGGAAACGCAAACTTCCGCATGCACCCCGGAATGGTAAATAATGGAAACGTCTGTGCGATCTGCAAGTTTATCCTGAAAAAAGTGTTGTCCGCTCGCGGTTATTGCACGAATGTCAGACTGGACTAGTGAGTGTATAACGGAAAATGCGTGTGGTGCAATGCTCCATAAGACGTTTTCAGTCGATCGAATAATACCAAAATTAAACCAGTGGGCACGAATATATCGCAAGGCACCTATGGTACCTGATGTGACCAATTTATGAATGACTTCGATTGCCGGATAGTACTGGAAAAGATGTCCCACAAGCAGTATCTGTGAAGTCTTTTGCAAAGTTTCTTTTATGCTCAGCCCTTCGTTTTCCGTTAATGCCAATGGTTTTTCGACAAAAACATCCTTCCCGGCTTCCAATGCTTCGATGCATAATTTGGCATGCAACGGTGCCGGGACGGATAAGACAATGCCGTGAATAGAGGCGTCCTTTAAAATATCCTCCCAAGATTTTGCAGGCACATGATATTTTTCCGAAAAAGTTTTTGCGACTGTCTCAATCGGATCGCAAACAGCCACCAAGGCTCCAAGTTCATAAAAATTACGAACGAGATTTTTCCCCCAATAGCCGCAACCGATAACAGCAATGTTCTTCATTATCTCTCTCGTCCTCGATAGTGAATGATGAGCAATTGTGTGACAATAAATTTTTGATAAGAAACGTTTAAGGCAAATCTTTTAGAAAAATTTTTAACATATCTGTACCGTTTTTGTTTAAATTTTTGGTAGTTTATCATTTAACTGCCTAATTAGCGTGTTGTATTTAAGAGCCTGTAATTTCCAAGATTTCATTCAAATACACCACTTTCCTGCGGATACCTTTTAACATAAAAACAGCACCCAATCCCAGTAATAATCATAAAAATCGAATAAAATTGCCCGCGCGAAACACAACCGATAAGTTCCGCATCCGGTTCGCGAAAGTTTTCAAGAATGTATCGGATGAGACCGTAGTAAATCAGAAAGCGACTCGCCAACAGTCCCGGGCGTGTTTTCACATGTGTGTTCTTACGGAGAAAATACAGGCTCCAAAGGAATAACAGCAAGCCTTCTCCGACGGCTTCATACAACTGCGACGGATGACGCGGTACGGGACTGTTCGGAAAAATAACCGCCCACGGGACGTCGGTGACAGTTCCGTAGAGTTCGCCGTTGATAAAGTTTGCGCAACGACCGAGAAAAATACCCAAGGTTCCGACCGGGATGGTCAGATCGGCGAGCGAAAAAACGGAATAATGATAGCGGTGACCGAAGACCAAAAGTGCAAAAAAAATGCCGATCAAACCGCCATGGCTCGCCATTCCACCTTCCCAGACGGCGAAAATTTCAAGCGGTTGTTTCAGATAATAGTCGAATGTATAAAACAGAGCATATCCCAGTCGACCGCCGAGCAACATCCCGCAAAAAACGGCGAAGAGAAAATTTTGTTGTTGCGTACCGTTCAATTTCAGCCTTCCGCATATGTGTTCATATTTAAGGAACCAAGCGGCGAAGATAAAAGCCGCCAAATAAGCAACTCCGTACCAGCGGATGCCCTGTATGAACCACGAAGACGGAAACTTGAAAAGAAACGGATCGAGGTTGTGAACCCAATAACCGAACATGTTATTCGTTCAGTTTCTACTCTTTTGCCTTTTCCGCATAACCGTCATCCTGGCGTTGAAAATTGACCGCGTTTTTTTTCATATATGTGTTGAACAAATCCTCGGCGCTCATCCCGAGAGTTTGAGCCAGGCAAATGACAAAATGAAGAATGTCGATCAGTTCAACTTTGGCGTGTTCGAGATCCGATTTTTGATAATGCGCCCACCATTTCCACGGAACGCAATCTACCAGTTCGGCAACTTCCTGCTGCAACGCACGCGCAAACTTCAAAAGCCACTCTTCGGGAGCGTTCTGCAGGATTTTTTGCGCATCAGTACCGAGAATACGCGCATTAAGCTGTTCCTGCTTCTCAAAAAGTGCATCCAGCTTATCCATAAACGCCAGAAACTGGTACCACGGCAGGGATTCGAACCCTGAACCAATGGCTTAAAAGGCCACTGCTCTACCGTTGAGCTACCGAGGCACGTCTGATACAGCTTCTATTGAAATCGCTTTGATGCCGTCGTCAAGTTTTTTGCGTTAAGTTTTTTTGCCGAAAAAAGCGGAAACGTTAAAGTTGTCGTCTAGTTTTGCTTGTTTTGGCAATTTTGTGAAAATTTGCAAATGCATCACCGAAGATTTCTCTTTTGGCACCAAACGATACTTTTGGAGTATATCGGCAGGTTGATTGACGCAAACCGTCGGTTTTGTTGGTATAAGGCGATGCGGTGGAAATGTACCGTTGCCTATGACGGAACCGAGTTTTGCGGGTGGCAGAGCCAGGTGAATCGCAATGCGGTGCAGGATGTGATTGAGGTGCGGTTGTTTGCGATTTTTAAGCATTTTGTTCGTATTCACGGGAGCGGGCGAACCGACGCCGGCGTACATGCGCGCGGGCAGGTGTTTCATTTTGATGCGGATTGGAAGCACGGTTCCGAGGCACTGTTGCGCGCTTTAAACCGCAATTTGCCGCCTGCCGTTCGCATTACGCGCGTCGAAGCGGTTAAGGATACATTTCATGCGCGTTTTTCGGCACATCAAAAGCGTTATCATTATTACTTCCAAATGCATTCCGCGGAGCCGTTTGAAGCGCGTTATGTGTGGTCGGTTCCGTATCCGAAGCTTGATATACATCTTTTGGAAGCGGCGGTGCGGTGTTTTGAAGGAACGCATGATTTTCGCGGTTTCGCCGGGAAGGTGTTGCCGTGTGAAAATACCGTTAAAACGCTGACATCGGCGGGTATTTTTAAGGAGAACGATCGTTTCATTGTGTCGCTGACGGGTTCCGGGTACCTTTACCGCATGGTTCGGAAAATCATGGGTGCGTTGGTGATGGTCGGTATCGGGAAAATTGATATTTGCTTCATTGAGCGACGGTTGCGACTGGAAAAATTAGATTATCCGCTCATGACCGCGCCGGCATGCGGATTGTTCTTGGAGGAAGTTCTTTATTAAAAGGCGTTGGTTTGAATTCTAGTAAAAGCCCGAGAAAGACATAACGAGCCGTGCCGAATTTTGTTCGGAAATAAAAAAGCTGTTACGTACATGAGACGTTAAAAGCGGATTTTCATAACGGTCGGAGGCGTTCCGAATCACACACACGCAATGTACTTTGTTTTTTACGTGAAGCACTGCGTATTCCGAGAAAAATACCGTTTATCCGGGCAAACAATTTTTGTTTAAAGCGAATTTTTCCGGATAAAGATCAAACTTTAAAGATCGATCCGAAACTTTTTCCGAGCAACACCGAAGCGCCGATGATGGTCACCGCAAGAAACGTCATTGCCCAGACGCCCAGAGCGCAGGACAGGAAGGTGCCGCTTCCGAGGAAGTTCATTAACTCGTAAATCGCCTTTGTAACGGGATAAAAAGCTCTTTTTTGCGCCAAAACCAGCGAGTCGGAAACTTCCAGCATAGCTTGGGAGAAGACGAGAATGGCGCCGGCAATCAAATTGGCGGCAATCAGCGGAACCGTGACGCGGCAGGCGGCTTTCATCGCCGTACAACCGAGGCTTTGCGCCGCTTCTTCGTAGGTGACGGAAATTTGTTGCAGGCCGGCGACGCTCGAACGCACCATCAGCGGAACTTTGCGAACGGCGTAGGCGATAATGAGCAGCAGGGTCGGATTTTTGGTCGGATTAAGGAGGGAAAAAACGCATCCGTCCTGCGTCATGGCGAGCAATCCGAACGCCACCACTAAGCTGGGAACCGCCAACGGCATCATGGCGCAGGTATCAAGCCACTGCCGACCCACCCACTTGGTGCGTACGACCGCAAACGCAACGCCGATTCCGAGCAGAATACTGATGACGGTCGCTCCCGAAGCGTAAATAAGGTTATTTTGAATGGAAGGAATCGTGATGGAATCGCCGAGTGCCGCCAAGTAGTTGGCTTTGGTGAAAGCAACCGGCAAAATTGTTTGGTACCAGTCGGCGGCAAACGAGAACAGGACGACCGCCAGATGCGGTGCCAACGCTAACCCGGTGACAAGTACGAAAATCAACATGCAGCCGAACGATTGAAAAGCGTTCAAACGGCGACATGTGCGACCGTGGGACGCTTTGGCGAGCATGGCGTAGCTGTTTTTTCCGAAATATCGCTTTCCGAGAAGGTAGAATGTTGCCGAGAGAACGAATAAAATACCGACGAGCGCGTAGGGGAACGGGCTGCTACCGATTTCCCGCAGTCCGTGATAAATTTGTACCGACAAAACGCGATTAAAATTGAACATCAGCGGGACGCCGAGCTCCGTAAAAGACCAGATAAAGACAATGGTGCATCCCGCAAACACGCCCGGGCGGATGAGCGGAAACGTGACGGTGCGAAACTTTCGAAAGCCGCGACAGCCCAAATTCTCCGCCACTTCCGATAACGTCGGGTCTAAATTTGCCAATGCCGCAACAATGTTGAGATACAGGATGGGATATAAACTGAGGGCGTTGACGATCATGATGCTGAGCAACGGTGCTACTCCGACCCAATCGACGGGTTGCGTCAGCCAACCGAGCCGCATGAGCAACGTGTTCAGTGTTCCGTAAGTACCCAACAGTTGCAAAAATCCGTTCACGCCGACGAACGGCGGCAGAATAAGCGGCAACAGCACCGCGGCGGCAAACGCTTTCTTGCCGAAAAATTCGTATTTATTATAGAGGCAGGCAAGCGGAACGGCGAGGCAAAGACTGAGGACGGTGGAACCGATACCGATCTTCAAAGCGTTAAGAATGCCCTCGATGTAGACGGGATTTTGAAAAACAACAGCGACGTAACGGAGCGTAAAGCGGTTCTGTTCGTCAAAAAAACCGCCTTGGATGACTTTCCAAATCGGCCAAATAAAAAAGCACCCGAAGAACAGAAACGAAGCCGTATAGACGAAGACCGCGAAGCGCTTGGACATGAACGTCTGCCCTCAGTAGACAGAAATTTTTATCGTTTGTCCATCTCTTTTTTCACGAGTGATATATTGCGATTGTGAAAACCGCATCGGATACACGGTTATGAGCCGCATCAGTCGTACAAAAAGATCGGTTCGAACGTCTGTTTGCCGCCGGGGGATAAAACGAAATTTTCGCCTTCCGACCATTTGGAGTCGTTAATGAGAACCTTAAATTCAATTGGTCGGTTCCCGGATGCGCGGAAGCACCACGCCTGCTCTTTTTCGTCGAACGTCAACGCCAATCCTTTATCCCAACTGAGGTTTTTTGCACCTTCGCCCCGAATAAACAGCGTATTGCCGAATCCGATGTCGCACTTCATGACGGCAACCGTGGACTTTCGGGTACACGACTTACGTGTTTTTGGCTTCGGTTCGCAGGCGCACTTCCCTTGGCACCCGCAGGATTTTTTGGATTTCTCCGACTTCTTTTCAACGGCTTTGAGTTTTATTTCCATGGTAGGACCTGAACAATTTTATTATAAGGGGAATGAGTGTGGGGGGCAAGAGTGGAAAAGGAGAGAGGGGATGTGGTTTTGAGGTTTCTGGAAAACAATAGAACTTCTGAAAATTTACTTTTCAAAATCTTTCTACTTGTTTATCTTCATTGAAATTCTAAGTTATGAAAAGGAGGTTGGTATTTGTAGTGAGTGTTATCGAGACATAACTGGTGTGTGGTTGAAGTTGACGGGTTTTGGTATATTCTGTTTCGATGCCTGGCTATTGATTGGTCTGAAATTGGGATGTTTTACGGGAGAGGCAAAATTTGTGTTGCAAGCTTAGCCGTAAATACGATCTTCTCTTTCGAACTTGGAAATTCTTTTTATGCTTGCCACATAACACTGTGGCGTTGTTTGGATGAATGTACCTTTTTTTACAGTGATGGTGGTGTGGAGATTGCCCGGTTATTCCACGGAATCGCTGAGACTATTATAAACAACACCAGTGCTCTCAAATTTAGTATGAGTGCAAAGAATTGGAGTTTTTTGAAACAGGGATTTACGGGTTGAGATTTTTATGTGAACGATAACTTATCGCTGAGCATGCGATATCTGCTCAACAGCATGACCATATTGGTAAAAGATGCAGGAGTTGATGAGATGCGGATGAAAGTGAAACAAGATTTAATCCACGCCACCGATATCGGAATTGTGTATCAATTTTAAATTCATCCCGTACGGGCGCGGATGTCATGTGGTGACTGTACTTGGTGCTACTTTGTTTCCCCTATCCCTGCCACACCATTCCGAGCATAAGGGTACTCAACCCGCTGCCGATACCCAAAAGTAAAATCTTACCTCCCGATTGAAGTTGTTCCGCTTCCGCGGCTTTACAGAGTGAGATCGGCAGGGCGACGGAGCCGGTGTTTCCGAGCGTTTCGAAAGTCGAAAAGTTTTTTCGGATATCTAAATTTAGGGCTTCAAAGAGCTTCCGTTGGTGTTGCAGACCGACCTGGTGGGTTAAAATGCAATTCGGCGTTTGTTCATTCCAGGACATCTCTTTTTTGAAAGCTTCCCAGGCGGTTGTTGAAAGTTTGATGCCTGCTCCCAACAGAGTGCTTGCGTCGGTTCGCATTGATAAGGCTCCCTCATCGGTTGTTCCGCCTTCGCACAATTTGCAGGCAAAAGCGTCACTGCAGGCAATACCGCCGAGCAATAACGGTCTTGGTTTTTGAACATCTTCGCGTCGGCGCAACAGGAGCGCAATGGCACCCGAGCCGATGGTTAAATTCGCAAAGTACGGTTTAACGGTTTGACGTGTCAAGGTGCGATCGTTATTTAAAATTTTCACCGTATGATCCAGCAAAGGGCGACCGTTTTCGCCCGAGACAATCAAAATACTGCGCGCCGTTTCGGCTTCAATCATGGAGGCGCCGACAACGATCGCGTCTAATACCCCGAGGCAGGCATTTGACAGATCAAAGAAAGCGGTGCGTTCATGTAAATTTAAACCGTGATGTATGTACGCCGCCGTTGCCGGTTCCAGGCGGTTGCGGCAAACGGAAGCATTGATAAGAACATCAATATCTGCCTTTGAGAAACCGCTTTTTTGTAATAGTGCTTTCCCCGCCAAAATTGCGGCGTCGGAAGGTAAAAAATCGCTCGACCACTGACGGCGTTCGCGAATGCCCGTCATCATTTCCAGGCGTCCTTGCGGAAGTTTTAAACGTTTGTACAAAGGTGCCAGGGTGTTTTCGATGCGTTCCGACGACCAAACGTCTTCCGGCAAGGCGTACGCGTAAGCGTCAAGAACAACGTTTTTAAAGTGCATTTTTCCGCATGGTCGGGACGGTGAGATTCGAACTCACGACTTCATGCTCCCAAAGCATGCGCTCTACCAGACTGAACTACATCCCGACGACTGTTTTTATAGTGAAAAAACGGCGCCGAAAGTCAAGTTTCGTCGGGAGGGACTTTAAGTTCATGACGTGCTTCAAATGCAGGAGACGCACATCCATCTTCAACATTTGGTGTTAAAAAATTTTACGCTATTGCCTAATGCCCGGGATTTCAAACAGCCGCAACAGGGTGTGGTCGAAAAGTACCTGTGCCTTAAAATCGACTTCATGGTCGGCGGTTTTGAGCGTTTCGCCCGAGAGCGTTACCTCATTCGCCTGTCCGCAACGCAATACCAGTTGAAGGCACTCCTTCGGATACGGTTGCGCACGAAAAACGCCCCCGTCTATTGTAGGAGAGCATACCGCGCGAACAATGATGTGACGTACGCATGGCGCAAGTAAAAAAACACGCTTTTTATTCGATTTTGAAGTTTCTCTTATGTTTGCGGTTATTTTTTAACTTCATTTGAAGTGCCCTGTTTTTCTGCCCCGTAAAACACAATATACTTCTTCTGTATTTCCTCCTGAAAAGATTTCGGGAGCCAATCGAAAACGTGCAAATCGACGCGAAACGGCAGGGTGCTTTCGTCCAGGACGGCGCGGATCATCGGGATTGTGAGAGAATTTTCACCCAAATCTTTAATCGCAAGATCCAAATCGCTACCGCTGTGGGCTTTGCCGCCGACGCGACTGCCGTATGCCCAGATGACGGCGTTCGGACAACAGTGCGCGAAAATGTCGATCAGTTGTTCCGTATCATCCTGATCTAAAATTAAACATTCAGAGCGGGTTTTATTCATGTTCAATAATGGTTTGTAAGCATTTTACATCTTGAATAAAGACTTCAATAACCTTCAATACACCTTGTGCGAATATCTCACCGTATTCATGCGAAGTTGCGTTGCGTTTGTCGCGATAACATTCCCAGCGTTTGGTTTGTTCTTTCTCCAGTAATCCCCGATGATGTGCTTCGCGAAATACTTCTTTAAAAGTCAGCGCATCTGCCGCTCTTTTACTCGCAAAAAACGGCTCCAGACGTTTTCGCAACAGTTTCCCGCAGGTTTCCAGGGTATATCCGAAAGTTTTAATCAACGAATTGCGGTAAAACTCAAAATTGTTCGGCTCGTCGGTTGCGGCTTTTTGATATGCTTCGTAAGCACGTTCAAGCGACATTAAATTCTGTTGCAAAACACTTGTGTCAATTCTGCCCACGGCACCCTATTCCTAACTCAAAAATGCCGTCGCCGCAAGATTTTTGGCGGTTTTCGCAGAAAAGGACGATAAATTTCTTAATTCAGCTGAATGCGACCGAGCGGGCGGATGGTGATCTCTTCCGTCAATTCCTGGTGCGACAACACAGGGAGGTCGTAAAGTTCCATTTCGATCAGCTTTCGAACGTAGCGCCGAATATCCATGGAGGTCAACAACACGGGTCGGTGTGTCTGGGTGAGCAGATCGCCGGTCGATTCCTTGACGGCTTTGACGATTTTTTTCGCCGATGGCGGATCGAGCGCGAGATAACTGCCGGCGGACGTCTGGCGAATGGCTTTGCGCACCATTTCCTCAATTTTCGGATCCAGCAGATAAACCGACAAAACGTTGCTTCCTTCGCTGAATTTAAAACTTATGTACCGTCGCAGAGTGGAGCGGACATAATCCGCCAGGAGCACGGGTTCTTTTTCCTTTTGTCCCCAGTCGATGAGGCACTGGAAGATGGTTTTCAGGTCGCGAATGGAAATTTCCTCCTGTACGAGGCGTTGAAAAATTTCGGTAATTTTCTGGATGGGCAACACGCGCTGAACTTCCTTGATGATTTCCGGGTAATTTTGCTCCATGTTTTCCATGAGGAATTTGCATTCCTGGATGCCCAAAAAGTCGCTTGCGTAACGTTTCAGAACGTACGAAAGGTGGTGCGTTAAAATCTGCGGCGTTCGCATGTAAGCGACATTGGCGTTGTCCAGAAGCGGGATGTCGTCGTTTTTAACCCACAGCGACGGAATGTATGGCAAAAACGGTTCCTCTTCGGTGAGATGAACATTGAGAATTTCAAGATTTTCCTTCGTTTCGCGCGCAATCACATGGTTTGGTAACAGTTTCCCCTGCGTAATCGGCACCTCGTTGATGAGAATGCGGTAGGTATTCTGTGCCAGACCGCCATTAAAGCGCAAATGGATGCCCGGGAACGGTACGCCGAGATCGTGATAAAGCGCGCGGCGAATTTGAATGAGGCGTTCGTTTAAGACATCCGGTTCGATGGTATCCTCAACGGAGCGTTCGACGTCCAGCATCAGCGGAGTTGTGACGGAAAATTCGTTTTCATTGCCGTCATCCGATTCCTGAACCACTTCCGGGAGCTTCGGAGAGGACGCTTTTTTGGCAAGCGTTTTGCCCTTTTTCTTTTTTCCTTCCCCGTGCGTGGCGTTGAGGCTGTAACCGATGCTTAAAATAATCGCCGCCAGAATTAAAAACGGAACTTTCGGGAACCCCGGCATCAGCATCAAACCGATTACCATGACGCCGCCGATGAGTAACGCTTTCGGTTGCCCGAGCACCTGCGAACCGATGTCGCGCCCGAGTACCGCGCCGTCCGCCGAACCGACTTTGGTGACGATAATACCCGCAGTAATGGCAATCAGCAGTGAGGGAATTTGCGATACCAAGCCGTCACCGATGGTTAAAATCGAATAGGTCGTAACGGCCTTGCCGAGCTCCATGTTTTTCTGCGTCACGCCGATGATAATACCGGCGATGATGTTGATGGCGGTAATAATCAGACCCGCAATGGCGTCACCTTTAACGAACTTCATGGCACCGTCCATGGCACCGTAGAGCTGACTTTCGCGTTCCAGATTCGAACGGCGGCGCTTGGCTTCGTCCATGTCGATGGTGCCGGCGCGCATATCGGCGTCAATGCTCATCTGCTTTCCCGGCATGGCGTCCAATGTGAAACGCGCACCGACTTCGGCAACACGTTCCGCACCTTTGGTGATGACGAGGAAGTTGACCAACAGCAGGATAAGGAAGACCACCGCACCGACGACGAAGTTTCCGCCGACGACAAACTGTCCGAAGGTGAAGATGATTTCGCCGGCGTTGGCGTACAACAAAATCATA
>JAFVCI010000012.1 GCA_017479315.1 Opitutales bacterium
CCAAGCCGCGCTTGCAAGCGGCGCACAGGGTTTGTTTGTTGAAACGCACCCGCATCCCGAAGCGGCATGGTCGGATCAAGCCACGCAACTGCCTTTGAGACAACTGCCAAAGGCGATTGAGAAGTGCCTGAAAATTTGGGAATGCGCGCGGGCGGCGGAGGACTGAAAATATATATATGGAAGCGGTGCATGTTGTTCTCTTCCGCGTTTCTTAAACGTTAACATTTCGCTTGCGGTGTTGAAAATATGCCGTTGTAAGCAATAATACAGGGTGTAGTTTTTCATGAAACCGCGCGTTATTTTCTTTTCGGCGGACGAAATTTCAAAGCCCTGCCTGGAATTTTTGCACAACGAGCCGTCGGTTACGCTCTGCGGCATTATCACCCAACCGCAGCGTGCCAAAGGACGCGGGCAAACCTTGAGCCTCAATCCGATCGCTCAATGGGCACAAACGCACGCTTTACCCTTTTACCAAGCCGAAACCATGAATGACGCGGCGTTCGATTGGTTGAAACAGATCCAACCGCATCTTGTGCTCGTGATGGCGTTCGGACATATTCTCAAAAAGCGTTTTTTGGAACTTCCGCCACTCGGTATGTGGAATTTGCACGTTTCGCTGTTACCGAAGTACCGCGGCGCTTCGCCCGTTCAGGCCGCATTGCTCAACGGCGACGCCGAAACGGGCGTAACGTTGATGTCGATGGTCGAGGTCATGGACGCGGGGTCTTGGTTGGCGCAACAAAAAACACCGATTGCTCCCGATGACACCGCGGTTACGTTGCGGGAAAAATTGGCGCAGACAAGTGCGGCACTGTTGCGTACGTCTCTGCCAGCGTTATTATCCGAAACTTACGTTCTCACGCCGCAAAATGAAGCCGACGCGACGTATTGCAAAAAGCTTTCCAAAGCCGACGGCTGCCTGGATTTCTCGAAGCCTGCCACCTTCCTCGAACGTTGTATTCGCGCGTATCAACCGTGGCCGGGCGCGTATTTTCTCAAAAACAACGAACGCTATTTGGTACATCGGACGCACGTGTCGGCGGACAGTACGGCGAAAGAAACTTTGTTGCTTTCAAACCTTTCCGCTTCAACAAAAGAAAACCCCCAAAAAAATACAGACCGTACAAATCAAACATACGGACAATTCCTCACGGATCCGAACCGCACCGTTTTGGCGGTGACGACGGAAGAAGGCTTGCTCGTCATCGATCGTATCCAAAAAGCCGGCGGAAAACCGATGAACGCGGCGGAGTTTTTGCGCGGAAACCGTCATTTTCTCGAGGCATAAAACAAGTTTTTACGCGCACCGAACGCTGTTTTCCGACATAAGGACTTCAAAATTCGATGCCCGACGAGGGGAACTTCCAAACCGCGGATACGGTTGTTTCCCCTGCCGCAGTACACACCCGCACCGCAAATCGGTTCGAAGCGGTAACAGCGGATGTTTCGTTTTGTGTGAACATTTCGAAGATTGCCTGTAAAACTCCGATGCAATTCGTATCGACAAGCGGATGCATTTTCCCGTACAAGGAAGAGGTATGTTCGCCGCTTTGTGCATCGGATATTTTCTGGGATCTTTACCGTTCGGCTTTTGGATCGCCAAGGCACACGGTGTTTGTATCTTCGACGTCGGAAGCGGTAACCCCGGCGCCACCAATGTTCTGCGTACGGTCGGTAAAAAAGCCGGATACACGGTCTTCTTTATGGATGCCCTTAAAGGCATGCTCGCAACATTTATCGGATTAAAACTGCAATATCCTTATGTCGGTCTTGTTGGCGCCTTGGTCGGTCACGGCTTTTCGTTTTTCATCCGCTTCAAAGGCGGGAAAGGCGTCGCCACCCTCATCGGCGGATTATTCCTCCTTATGCCGCTGCCGCTGTTGTCGGGGTTGCTTGTTTGGCTGGCGGTATTCAAATACACGCGCTACGTTTCCTGTGCCTCAATTTGTTTTGTTTTCTCACTCCTGCCGTTCTGTTGCCTCTGGAACGGCATCTCGGCAACCCGCATGCATGCATTGCCGTTGTTTGTACTATGTGTTTGGATTCTGGTGCATCATCGTAAAAATCTTGTGAGATTATGGAGGGGGAAGGAGAATAGGTTTTGAAGGGGGAATATAAATAGATAGAAGATTATGTGTACTTTCATGTAGAGTATTCTACAGAAAATCCTATCATAATCCCATAATATAGTTCAAAAAATCATTATATTTCCACATAGATATTCTGAGTAGCCGCAAACAGGTTTAATGGGGATATTTTCTGCATATATAAATTCATTCATAAAATCATCGAGAAAACATACCCCTTATTGAAAAGAATTCTGTTTGTACCTCTAAAATCTTTGACTTCTATACAAGTTTTCCCCCTACCTCCACGCTCGATCAAAACACCGATACTGCATCGCTTCCATCAGATGCGTTTGCTGAATGGTCTCCGCAGCTTCCAGATCGGCGATGGTGCGCGCAATTCGCAGGACTTTGTGGTAGGCACGTGCCGACAACTGCAGTTGTTCGCAGGCGTTTTGCAGCCAACGCAGGTCTTCCTGCGAGCACGCGCCACAGGTTTCCAACTGTGCCGCGGATAGGTAGGCGTTACAGACGCCGCAACGATCTGTCTGGCGTTTGCGCGCCGACATAATTCGTTGACGTACCGCAAAGGAACTTTCCTCATCGGAGGAGCGGGTTTGGAAGGCGGACAAATCTACCGGCTGCACTTCCAGCTGAACATCGAAACGATCCAGCAACGGACCGCTGAGGCGCGAACGGTAGCTCTGAATTTGTCGCTGCGAGCAGGTGCAGGCGCGCTGTCGGCTTCCCATGTAACCGCAGGGGCACGGGTTCATGGCGGCAACGCACAGGGCGCGACAGGGAAATGTTAATTTTCCGTTGGTGCGCACAATCGTTACAGTTCCGTTTTCCAACGGTTGCCGCAACATTTCCAACACCGAGCGTTTAAATTCCGGCAGTTCATCCAAAAATAAGACGCCGTTGTGTGCCAATGAAATTTCGCCCGGTTTCGGGATAATCCCGCCGCCGATCAATCCCGCATCGCTGACGTTGTGGTGCGGCGAACGAAACGGACGTCGGCGGTGCGTCGTATCGATATCCAATCCGCACGCTGATTGAACTTTTAAAATTTCCAACCATTCTTCATATGTCGGCGGCGGCATCAGCTCGGGAATGCATTTGGCAATCATCGATTTGCCGCAACCGGGCGGTCCGACAAAGAGGATGTTATGGCTTCCGGCAACGGCGATTTCCACCGCGCGCTTCAAAATTCTCTGCCCGCGAACGGCACCCAAATCGTGCGCAATCGTTTCCTCATCACACGGTGCCGCTTCGGCTTTTAACGGCGAAAATTTGTCGGATCCGCGCAACAATTCCACGCACTCCTGCAGGGTATTCATGGCATAGACTTCGATACCCTCCGCGAACACGGCTGCCGAAGCGCATGCCGACGGCAAAATAACCCCGCGCTTGTGCAGTTTTTTCGCCAACAGCGCCAGATTGAACGCTCCCGGAACGGAACGCAATTTCCCCGATAAACTTAATTCGCCGGCGATGAGGAATTCCGACGCATATTTCAAATCCGCCTGTTGCGTTGCGGCGATGACCGCCAGCGCAATCGGCAAATCGTACATCGGACCTTCCTTACGCACGTCGCCGGGTGCCAGATTGATGGTTGTGCGTGACAACGGCAACGTAAAACCGCAGTTGCCGAGTGCCGAAAACACGCGATTTTGTGATTCCTTCACCGCCGCATCGGGCAATCCGACCATCACCCAACGCAGTTCGCCGCGCTCGCCGGTATTGACCTCCACGTGAATAGGAAGCGCATCGATGCCGTGCAAACTTCCCGATTCAATCACCGACAACATCCTGTTTTTTTTCTAGCGAAAGAAGGTATTGCTGTCACGGAAAAACACGGAAAATAATGAAACAAACGAAAAAAACGGATTTATTCGGAAAAGTTTGCATCTTTACAGCAATCGCCATCAGCTTCAAAGGAAACAAGGCAAAAGACGTCCTAAACCAACCGTTTTACCGCGGCCTTATTAAAGAAATAAAAAACCATCGATATTTTAATGACTATCGCATCTCAACGCAGGCATTCCCAGAACTCATTCAAAAAAGAGAGAAGCAATCGACACACCACCTGCGACGTCTTTTGCCCGGCTTCGCCAAAAACACAAAAGAGCCACATCACGGCTCCTCTGCACTCTCACACCTTTTCAGATACCTTTCAGAATCGCCGTACAATTCCGACCTCCACGGCATGCACGATAGGCTGTTTCACCTTTAAAATACTTTTGCCGGCGACACCTCCAAGATTAAATCTCTCTTTTAACTCAAACGCTCCCGGCATCCAACGTAAACGATAACCCGCCGTTAATTGCAAATCGTCCGTCAGATATACGCCGATACCCGTGAACGCCTGTCCGAGAAAGCTCCACTTCCACATAACGGGCTCCCACTTCCCCGCGCCAACTGCGGGAACGTTCAACTCCGTTTTGATTTTACAGTACCTCCGTACGAGACCGCCGCCGACACCGCCGTACCAAAACGTCCGTTCTCCAAAATCCTGCAACAACGTGAAATTTCCGACCGCAAAGAAATTCTCGATATCTCCGTTTGCACGAATCGTTGTCCCCGCGATATTAACGAGCGATTCGTTGAGTTTGAATTCCCCTGTAAAATACCCAAGTTCAATACCCCAAAGCAAACGATCTTCGAAATGCGACGTCCCGAATTCAACCGAACCCGCCCAGGCGCTTTTGAGGCTCTTTTTCACACTCGCATTCGCAGTGTTCGGCGGAATGTTTAAAGAAATCCCGGGTTCCGCCTTCCCGGACAGCCACCCGCCTCTCAATATCATGTACGGACGATATTCCGAAAACCATCCCTTATCCGCTCCGTCCGTCGCTCCCGACGCAACACCCGACAGCATCCCAACCATGCTTGCAATAAAGAAAAATTTGTTTTTCATAGCTTTACTGTTCCAGGGTAGGTAGGTAGGTAGGAGGCAAGTGTTTTTTTGAGTAGGATATTTGAGGAAAAATAAGAAAAGTTTAAAAAAACGAAAA
>JAFVCI010000013.1 GCA_017479315.1 Opitutales bacterium
ACGTATTTGCAGTGCCTCGAACGACATAAACTGACAAATCAAAGCAAAGGCAACGGTTTCGGGTACGAAATCAGAGCTCTCGATGACATTGCGAATGCGATTGTGACGGGCGGAATGGGGCGCGAGCGGAACCTCATCATCGATAAACGACTTGAAAATTTTACGCCCGTAACACGCATTAAGGGCGAAGTGAATCGAGAGGGCATTCGGTGCATGACCCCGCGGGAGTGGGCGCGATTGCAGGGATTTCCCGACGCGTTTGAAATTGTCGTCTCCGATGCGAGTGCTTACAAACAGTTCGGAAATTCCGTTGCCATTTCCGCCGTTCGGGCGACCGCCGAAAAGTTGATCGAGAAAATTTTATGTTAACGGGAAACAAAGGCGAGTGGAGTGAGCTGTATGTTTTCCTGAAACTTTTGGGAGACGGTGTTTTATATGCCGCGGATGAAAAACTGAATAAAAAGGAAGATTTGTATTATCCGTTGGTTGAAGTTTTGCGCACGGAACATGGGGAAATCAGGCATTACGTAAAAGAAGACGTTTTTATTAAAATTGTTGATATAAACGGTCGTGTTTTGCTTCGCTTATCCGCAAACGAATTCGCGACGAAAGCCGAAAAACTGCTTTCAGTCATCAAAAAATCCGATGTCGGAACCTTCCCCGTTCCGGACATCGAAGCCTTCATGCATACGATCGGATGTTCAAAAATCAAAGCCGATTCGAAAGATAAAAGCGACATTACGCTCGTGTTACACGATGAGAAAATTCAAAAGAACGGAGCATTTAATTTCAGCATCAAATCGCGTTTGGGTAAAAGTTCTACGCTGTTTAATGCGGGAAAATGTACCAATTTTATTTACGAAATTGACGGATCCGTACCCAAGAAAACGGAGAAATTGAATGTAAAAGGGCGCGTAAAGTTCATCTATGGGCAGGGTGCGCATTTGCGTTTTATCAAAACGGAGAGTGAAACATTTGAAGCAAATCTGTGTCTTGTCGACAGTCTGTTTTCGCGAATTTTATCCGAATATATTTTGGAGTATTACCTCGGTAACGGCAAAACCGTTCGCGAATTAACGGAGAGAATAAACGAAAAAAATCCCTGCGGCTTCAATACACGGCTACAGCATCCGTACGAATACAAAATGAAACACTTCCTGACGGCGATCGCGTTGGGTATGATGCCATCTTCCGTTTGGGACGGATACGAACAAACCACGGGTGGCTACATTATTGTAAAGGAAGACGGCGACGTGCTCTGTTATCATTTGTATAACCGCAACGAATTCCGGGAATATCTGTTTCAAAACACCCGCTTCGATACCCCGAGTCCCTCACGGCACGATTTCGGATACATATATCGGGAAAACGGGAAATCCTTTATGAAGCTCAATTTTCAGATACGCTTTATGTAAGGACGGCAATAAGTACCCGGCGAACAGATAACTCACGACCGCGTGCTCAAGCTATCCTGCCTTTTTTCCTTCCGACGGTTTGGAAGGTATTTTAGAGATCGCGGGAAAAACCGACAACAGTCTTCGAAAAGAAATAAACCTTACTACCTAAACGCCTTTGTGTGAATTTTAACCGCACCCTCGAAACGACACACTACCGCCCCCGCATCCAAAAAACAACCGCAGTTCTTCAGGCAGATAATCGACTATTCGATGTTTTCGAGCTACTTTTACCGCTTTCCAGCCTGATGATCTAACGCCATCATGGAGCACAAACATTGCTTCGAAGCGGCGCGCTCAATCTGTTGCAGGTAATTTTGGCAATTTGCCTCTTCTTCCACCTGTTCGTTGATGAACCACTGCAGGAAGGTCTGCGTCGGATAATCGTTCATCTTCAACGCAAGTGCATAAGCGGCATGAATGTACTTTGTGTTTTTAATTTCATGTTCGTACGCCGCTTTGAACGCTTCGCACGGACAATTCAAGGTGTAATTCGGACATTCGAAACTTTGAAATTTCACACTTCCGCCACGCTCCTGAATGTAATCGATAATCTTCATTGCATGCGTCAGTTCTTCTTCGTACTGCTTGCGCATCCAGTGCGAGAACCCCGGGAAACCCGCATCATTCAAAGCCGTCGAAAGCCCCAAATAGGTATACGCCGCTTCGAATTCGTGCATAATTTGTTCGTTTAAAATTTGTTCCAATTCTTTTTCAATTTTCATACCTTAAAAATGGCGATTTTTGTGAAAAAAGTCAACAAGGTTTAGAATGGAAGGTAAAAAATAACAATGCAGAGTAAAAAATTCCCGAATTTTGTGTCCGAAGCCACTGTTTGTAAGTAGAAAACGACGAAAATCCTCGGCGGTTCGGTTTGAAACAAGCGAAAATTTTCAACTTTTACTTCACAATTTGAACACGATACGTTCCGCTTTGGTGTTGTACGTACTGCGGATTGTCCGAGGAGGGTGAAAAGCTTTGTAACGTACAGCCGTCATTGGCAAGCGGGATGAGAAAACCGCGTTTTAATTGCCGTTCGACCGAAAATGCCTGCAAGCGTTGAGAAAGTTGCTCCATGCGTTGCGTGTGTAATTCGTATGTCTGGCGAAAGCACTGTTGCAGACGATCGGTTGCGGTTTTTAATTTTTCCCGATGTTCACGAATGTGAAAAGCCAATGGAACGGTTTGAATGCGGGAACATATTTTATCGAAAGCATATTGTTTGTTTTGCAGTTGCCGACGGCATGCGTTGTCAAAATCTTTCGAAAGTTGCAGGCAACATTGCCGTTGCTGTTCGATCATGTGGCTTGGACAAAAACGCTTTAAAGACATTTCCGCAACACCGTACCGCTGTCGGCAGTTTTGATAACGGAATTCAAAGGCGCGCCTGAGGCGTTGGAGATTATTTTGCCGTTGTTGGAGGGCGTTTTGGTAAGCATTGGCAAGAATTTCGGCGGCGGCGGTCGGTGTTTCGGCGCGTTTGTCCGCAATAAAATCGCAGAGCGTATAATCCGTTTCATGCCCGATGCCCGTTAATAAAGGCTTTCGGCGTTGCGCCAGAAACCGCACCAGTCCTTCGTGATTGAAACAATTTAAATCTTCAAAACTGCCGCCGCCGCGGATGAGAACAATCAATTCGAT
Organism: Opitutales bacterium; assembly: GCA_017479315.1. Taxonomy (GTDB): domain Bacteria; phylum Verrucomicrobiota; class Verrucomicrobiia; order Opitutales; family UBA9783; genus UBA3222. The sequence continues at coordinate 3,096 of JAFVCI010000013.1, forward strand.
TTCGGGACGTTGCTGCAACCGCCGAAATGCTTTCATGATTGCCGACGGCGCGCCGTTGCCCTGCACGAGCGAGGGCGACAACAGTAACGAACCTTTCCAGTTTTTTCGCCGTAAAATCTGCAAAAAATCCTGCAACGCCGCTGCTTCCGGCGAGGTAATGATCCCGATGTGTTTCGGAAGCGCAGGGAAAGGGAGCTTTTTTTCGGGCGAAAACAGCCCTTCGTTGCGCAATTTCTCTTTTAGAACCTCAAATTGCCGTTGCAGTTCGCCGACGCCGAGTTTGCGAATTTTTTTGGCGACCAACTGATAACGTCCCGAAGCAACATAAACGTCGATGCGTCCTTCGACGAGAACCGACTGACCGTTTTCGAGCGGTTGTTGAAGCGAAGCATGATCCGCTTGAAACAGAACAACGGAAATTTGACTTGCCGCATCCTTCAACGTGAACCAGGTAATCCCTTTTACGGTGCGTAAATTGGAAATTTCACCGTACACGGCAACAAATGGGAAAGCATCGCGCACCAACTGCCGCAGGTAGAGGGATAATTCACCGACCGACAGGGCACCTTTGATGAAAGGGGTTAACATGCTGTATTCTCTTGCCGTATGGAGAACCCGATGAACCTCATAATCCTACGGTAGAATGTTACGAAAGCTTTTTAAAGCCGTTGTTGCAACAACCTGCGGAAACCGATGCGCACTCGACGACCTGACTGCCCGGTACAACTCCTGTCGTTCAGTGAAGGTATTTAACATAGAAATACTTGGTAAGTTTAGGATTAACCTTATTCGTTCTTACGAATTCCAATTCAAACCCGCATTTCTCATAAAAACCGGGTGCCTGGAATTCATTTGTGCAGCAATTTATATTATTAAAATCGTACTCTTTATAATACTCCTGAATTTCATTTACCAATTGAGTTCCTATGCCTTTGCCTCTGTATGTTTCTTTTACGACCAATTCGTCAATGTAGATTTCGGAAAAAAAGGTTGCTCCCGTGATTACTCCGACAAGTACATTACCCGTCTTTGCAATAAAACAAAACGGTGTATAACTACATTTGAGTTCGTGATAATTTTCGTATCGTGTTTGTTCGTTTTCAATAAAGGTCTTTATGAAATCATTTGATTCCGCTTTTTCAATTTTCATATATACTCACCGCCAAATTTATTTACAAAGCTTTTCCGAAGAACTCGTTGCTTTATTTCTGTCGGTATCCCTATAAAGATTGAAATGTAAAAAGTGTTTTTGTTCAACCCAATCACTCTTCAACATTATTACCGCGACCCTGCGTGCGATAATGTGCAAAGCAACGATACAAGGTATACACAACAACCAAAAAAACGCAAAAAATCGTCAAACCGAAATGTCCCGTGTAAATTGCGCGTCCGCCGCACACAAACCCGACCGCCCAGATAAACTGCACCAACCAGCTGACGGCGAGATAGTGACAAAAGCGCACCTCTTTTAAAGTTGTCAGGATGTAGCATTGAACGGAGTAGGGAAGATGTGGGATAAGTTGGATGAGCAGGCACCAGCGAAGGCTGTTAAAGCGTGTGTTCGGGCGCGGCTGGCGTATTTGTTTATTGTGAAAGATTAACTTCATTAAGAAACGGTTAAGGCATCGTTTGTAAAAAAAATACGAAAAAACGAGATTGAACCCGATGCAAACAAAAACAATTTTGAGGGCAATCTCCAAATTCCAACAGGAACCCGCCAAAATCAGTAACGGCGCGATCGGAACACCGAAGGTTGGCAAAAACAACAGCGACAAGACCAAAAACCACGGATGTTGTTTCGAAAAACCGTAAAACGCTGCCAAATAATCCCGAAAAGTCGACGACAAACTACCCGTTCGGCTGAGATAAACAACAAATATCCCAACCGAAAGCGATAAAAAAAGCAACAAAACAACCCTCCCGATGAAACCGCCGCGCGGATTCCGCCCCTTCCCGAACGCCACGGGACGAACCTTCTACAAAGACCAGGTGCGTTTCCGATGACGCGTCGCTTTGGACTTTTTCCGCCGCTTGTGCTTATTCATCTTCAAAATACGCTTCTTTTTAAGGTTCCCCATATGCAATCAACAACCTCAGTCCAATGTGCTTTTTTTCGGAAGTAAAGATTTTTATAAAATCATTCGGTACTTTTTCATAAAAAAACTGTGAGTTGATATTGAATAGCAAGTTGTTTAGCTTAAAGTTGTGATGGTGAAGCAGAACTTCACTAACAAAAAGGTGGAATTCAAAGCATCATAACGCAACATCCAAACTCCACGTTTTCCCAAAGGACTTTTCTCCTCTGAAGTCTACTTCTTTTTCATTGCCCACAGACCCACAATCCCTATCAATAAAGCCGTATGGGCTCAATCTTCCCGAAGAATTGCGATGTTTGTGTCATCGGAAGCGGGTTATCGGGGTTGACGGCGGCGAACGTTTTGGCGAAGCAGGGGCATAAGGTTGTGCTTTTGGAGCAACATACGCAGTTGGGCGGTTTGGCGGCTTATTTTAAACGTCCCGGCGGTTTTACGTTTGACGTATCGCTGCACGGGTTCCCCGTCGGGATGATAAAATCCTGCCGTCGCTATTGGAATGCGACCATCGCGAATTCCATTGTTCAACTGCCGCACGTGCGCTTCGTCAATCCGCAGTTTCAATTTGAGACAACCTTTGACCGTACGGATTTTACAAACAAGCTGGTCAATGTGTTTAAAATTCCGTTGGAGCGCGTCGAGGCGTTTTTTGAGCACTTGCGCGGCATGAATTTCTACGATGCGGATCGGCGCACGACGGGCGAATTGTTCGAGGAATTTTTCCCGCAGCGTCCCGATGTGCATCGGTTGTTGATGGAGCCCATTACCTACGCCAACGGTTCGACGTTGGAGGATCCCGCGATTACGTACGGGATTGTGTTTTCCAACTTCATTAGCAAAGGCGTGTACACGTTCCGCGGCGGTACCGATTGCCTTATTCGGGAAATGACGACCGAATTGCAAAAAAACGGCGTGACGATTGTGAAGCGCGCGCAGGTGGAGAAAATTTTTACCGTAAAGCGTGAAGGTATTCCGACGGTGGTCGGTTTCCCGGTGAACGGCGTAGCGATCGCGTGCAAAGCGATTGGGTCGAATGC
>JAFVCI010000014.1 GCA_017479315.1 Opitutales bacterium
CCGAAAACCCAACGCCTCCAAGGCATCACAAAAGGTTTTTTCTTCGACCTCAAACCCGAGCAGGCGTCGAATTTTCTCCAAACGCACTCTGACGGTACGCGTTAAAACCGCGCAGGAACCGCTTTCGGTAAAGAAAGTTATCTTTAAATTCGGACAGGTTTCGCGCAACAATTCAATCGCACGCACCAACGCCGACGGCGCGCGGGTTTTATCGACAAAGCGCTCAAATCGATAAGCGGAGTCGCTCGAAAGATTTGTTTTTTGGGAAACAACGCGAATGTTGCCGGCGTCGAAATGCGCACATTCGATAAAAATTTTGCTCGTCTGCTCCGAAATACCGCTTTCCTCTCCGCCCATAATGCCCGCCAACGATAAAACTTTCTCTTCGTCCGCTACTACAACCGCCTCTGAAAGAAGGGTACGCTCAATACCATCCAACGTTTTCAGACGTTCGCCTTCGCGCGCCGTCCGAACGCACAGCGAGCTCTTTATCCTGTCCGCATCGAACGCATGCAACGGTTGCCCCTGCTCGAGGAGAACAAAATTGGTGATATCAACGATGTTGTTAATCGGACGAATACCGGATGCTTTCAGAAACGCCTGCACTTCATTGGAGCTCGGTCGAACGGTGACATTTTCAACAAAACATCCAGAATAATAATCGCACAGCGGCGTTTCGATTGTCGCAAACGGCTTCGACGGCTTCGGCTGAGCATGCAAAAAAGCGTGCGGATCGGCAGAAAGGTTTTGCGAGGCAATCGAGGCGTCCATACCCGATTAGAACGCCGAACACTATGCTTTTTCAAGAAATTTCCGATACAACCGCTTCAACACGCAACCACGGAACTTACGAAACAAAGGCAATGCTCCAATCGTCTCGTCGAACCTTTCTTTACCGCCTGTCTATGTGCTTTTTAACACACGCTTCGCAAACAAAACCGTTTCTTCATGCACCGTCTGTGAAACGACGAAAACCACACCCTATATCGAACGATCGCCCCCCCTTCGAACGACCACACGCCCGACCAAAGCCTTACGCGACGACTTTAAACCTTTTCAAACGCCCCGTTCGGTTGCACGCCGATCTTACGCATTTGGTCATAAAACTGCTCCAGACGCTCCGCTTTGCCCTGTTTGGCGGTTTTTTTGAACGCTTCGAAGGAAATTTCTTCCTCCGTATCGATCTCGTCTTCCAGGAAACCTTTGAATTGCCGCAGGCGCGTCGGGTGGCGCATTTTACGCAGGGCTTTGGCTTCGATTTGCCGAACGCGCTCGCGCGTCACGTGGAACATCTTGCCGACTTCCTCCAGAGTTCGGCTGTAACCGTCGTGCAAACCGAAACGCAACAACAACACTTCGCGTTCCCGCTCCGACAGCGTCCTGAGCACTTTCAGAAACATGCTTCGAAGCAAATTCTTCGCCGTCGTATCAAAGGGATTGCCGACGGATTTATCTTCGATAAAATCTCCGATGCAACTGTCTTCGCTTTCGCCGGTGGGGCTTTGGAGCGAAACAGGATGTCGGGCGATGCTGATGACGCTTTTAACGTGCTCGGGCGACAATTTCAGTGTTTTCGCGACTTCCTCGGGTGACGGTTCGTAGCCCAGCTCCTGCACCAACTGCTTTTGCGTTTGGACAACGCGGTTGAGGGTTTCGATCATGTGCACGGGAATACGGATGGTGCGCGCCTGATCCGCCAACGAACGCGTAATCGACTGCCGAATCCACCAGGTGGCGTAGGTCGAGAACTTATACCCGCGGTGGTATTCGAACTTATCCACCGCCTTCATCAGCCCGATGTTGCCTTCCTGGATGAGATCCAAAAACGACAAACCGCGGTTGGTGTATTTTTTGGCGATACTGATCACGAGACGCAGGTTCGACTCGACCATCTCGTTTTTCGCCTTATTGACTTCGCGGATGTGCCGACGCACGGTTTTCATCCACTCGACAAACTGCTCGGGCGGGAGGTGGAGTTCGTACTCGATGGCTTTGAGGCGCTTTTGCAACGGTTGCGTATCGATGGAAGCGTAGGTCGGACTTTTTTCGATGCCGCGTAAACTTTCACAGATTTTCTCGATTTCCCGCACCAACGGCGAGTAACGATCGAGGAATTCCTCGAAAATTTTTAATTTGAAACAAAAACGCTTAAATAAAGGCTTCAGCTGCGTTTCGAACTTCTTATAGCGCGTCAGAAATTTATCCTTTTCTTCCGGATCGGTCGCCTTCCAATACGATTCCCAAAGTTTGTTGAGTTGCGTCCCGAGGAGGTTGCACTGCGAAACCAGCTGCTTCAACGTTTGATAATAAGCCGTACGGTTCTCAACCTTTTTATCCGTTACGACAGTGTCGAAACGTTCGTTGTGTTCAAGCAGTTTCTGCGCCAAATCGATCTGGAACGGCAACGACAGCATAATCGAAAACAGGCTGTCCTGCGCCGAAAATTCCGCTTTTTCAATGCGCCTGGAGATTTTGGTTTCCTGCTCCTGCGTCAACAACGGAACCGCACCCATTTGCCGCAGATACATGCGCACGGGATCTTCGATATTTTCCTCCGAACGCGCGTTTTGAACGGCTTCCTCTTCTTCAATCCGTTGCTGCTCCCGCAACTGTTCCGCCTCTTCCTCGTCCAGAATTTTAATGTCGAGCTTTTCGAGAATGCTGATGACGTTCTCCAGCTGATCCGCCTTTTTGACGGTCTCCGGCAGTTGACGGCTGATGTCCTGAACGGTCAGGTACTTTTGTTGCTTCGCCAGCGCAATCAACGCGCGAATTTTTTCATTGAGAATTTCCTGCGACGGAATAACTTTCACCTTGCGTTTGCCAAGCGACACAACACCTCCCGCCGTAACCGTTTTTTCCGACGCAACGCCCCCACTGAATACAACCCCCTTCGACATTCTCTCACTCCTTCGGCAGACAAATAAAAGACACCGCCTCCACCAACGCCCGTTTACAGGCGAGCCGATCCGATTGCAGACGCCGTGCTTCCCCGATATTGCCATCGGGATTTTTTGAAATGCGTTTGTCAATCTCTAAAATTTTCTTTTTCAGAAAGCGTCGATACAGCTGTTGCAAAAGAAGCGTCAGTTGCTCGCGTTCGTTGCCGGACGGAAGCGGTTGCGCCAGTTGTCGACACCAGCAATCCTCCTCCTCGGCGGACAAATTCCAACGATCGCGGTTGGTCAGCGGTTCGATGCCGTTTTCGTGAAATTCGCTCAAAATCCGCATCAACAACCGACCTACCGTGTGCGTTCCATCGATCCAATCGAGCGATAAGTACTTTAAAACCGCTTCCGTCCAACGCGGTGCGTGCAACAGGAACCGCAACACCTGCCCCTCCGGCTGTTCGTAAGCGACGGGCGACGGTTGCGGCGTCGGTGCGGCATCCGTTTTGACGGGCATACGACGTTGAAACGCCTGCAAATCCGCTTCCAACGCGCTTTGAGGCAGGTGAAACGTCTTTGAAAGTTCGCGCAATAAATCGAAGCGCAACACCGCGGACGTACATTTGGCAATAATCGGAAACATCGCTTGAAGAACATTGCGCTGAACCGTCCCGTCGTCGCAACCGTTACGTTTAAAAGCGTGTACAAAAAAGTCGACGGGCGAAAGAGCCTCGTCGGCGAGCGTTTCGCAACGTTTCGGGTTTTTCAGCAAAAAACCGTCAGGATCTTCATCTTTTTCCAAACAAACGTAGCGCAACGGAATTTCGAGCGGAATCCCCAGCGTTATGAACCGCAAACCCGCTTTGAGACCCGCTTCGTCGCCGTCAAACAGCCCGATAATCGGCGCATCGTAACGTTTCAGCAACTTCAGCTGTTCCTCCGTCAACCCGGTGCCCTGCGGTGCAACGGCGGTTTTTAATCCGCATTCGAAACAACGCATCGCGTCCAGCTGTCCCTCCACCAG
>JAFVCI010000002.1 GCA_017479315.1 Opitutales bacterium
AAGGAATTGACCGATTTGTCGAAAATCGATCCCGGTCAGTTGGATCAAAGCCGCTTATTACAGGCACAGGTCAACCTGTCGCGTTGGCAACTGGCATCGCAGCTGCTGTCAAATTTTGCTTCGGGTATCGCTTCCGGGCTGAAGAATACCGTTCAAAACGTAGGGAGGTAATTAAATCATGGATGAGGAGTTAAAAAAGGTATTTCCGGGCGAATTGCTGGAACTGCTCGCCAATGTCGCCTTTGTCGGTATCGAACGCGGGCACTTCAAGGAAGCGCAGGAGATTTTTGCCGCATTGGTCGAAGCCCGACCGCACAACATCAATTCCAAAATCGCGCAGGCGATGGGGGAATTGATGATGTGCAACGTGAAAGACGCCAATAAAATGCTGATGGCGTGTCTCAAAGAAGATCCGAACAACGAAACGGTCAAGGGTTTTCTGGCGATTGCACTCAAAATGGGGCAAGCGGACGACCAAGCCGTCAGTTTATCGAAACACATTCTGAAAAACTGTAAAGACAACGATACGCGATCCATTGCGCAGGGAATTTTGGAAACCTGCAAAAAAACGCTGTCGTTGCATAAATTGCAGGCGGAACAGTGCCAGAAAGTCGCCAATTAAAGGAGGGAGACACGTATGCCCATTGAAGGCGATATTTTAACCAACGCGTTCAGCAATTCCAATGCGCAGCAGGCATATCAGCAGTCGGGCAGTACGCTCGATGATATCAAAGCGGATTTGCCGAACCTGCTTCAGGATGAACCGCCGTTGGCGAACGAACAACCCGCTCCGCGCGTACCGTCCGCAGTTCATGAGGGAGCGGTCACACCCGGCGAAGCCATCTTGAATACCATCCAGAAGGTGTCGGACGCGCACGCCAACGCGATGCATGCGTTGCAGGAAGTCACGAAGGGTCTGAACGATAAAGATACGTTCACCATGGCGGATGCCGCAAAAATGCAACTCGGCGTGATGAAATGGCAGTTGCAAAACGAACTGACAAGCAAAGTTGCCGGTTCGGTTTCCAACGGCATTCAAACCTTAATGCGAAATCAGTGATGAAGAAGCGCGCGTTGATTTCTTTAAGCCTGCTGTCGTTGGCGGGATGCGGACAACAAATCTTATATAAAGGTTTGCCGGAAAAAGAAGTCAACGACATGGCGGCAATTCTGTTGTCAAACGACATTGCCTGCACCAAAATTGCCGGTGCGGAAAACACGTGGGATTTGACCGTCGACAAAACGCAGTTTTCTCAGGGCGTTCAGCTTCTCAACGAGGCGGGTTACCCGAAGGACACGTTTTCTTCGTTGGGCGAAGCGTTCAAAAAGTCGGGACTGGTTTCGTCGCCGACGGAGGAGCGCATTCGCTTCATGCATGCGCTTTCGGATGAGCTGGCGGAAACATTGACCCACATTCACGGCGTTGTTACCGCACGCGTTCACATTGTTCTGCCGGACAACGACCCGTACACGGAAAAATTTACGCCTTCATCGGCATCGGTTTTTATTTCTTACCTGCCGCAAATCAACTTGGACGATTGCTCGCGCGAAATCCGACAGCTGGTGACCAACAGCATTGAAGGGCTTTCCTACGACAAGGTTAATCTGTCGATGTTCCCAGCTTCCAATCCCAACGATCGCCTGCCGTTCGCAAACGCGAAAAAGCCGAACACGAAGGACATTTTCGGAGTAAAAATCAATATCGCCTCGGTCGCTCCGTTCTTCACGCTTTTGGGCATCTTTTTCGTACTGGGGATTTTAAGCGGTATCGGCGTGCTGTTTCTGCTGAAACATTTCAAAAAGCAACCGACCGAACCCCAACCCTCAACCGAAACGAAAGACAACGGTGAACAACGGTGACAACGGATGCAACACGATCGGAACGAATACGCCAAACGGTTGACCGCAATTTTCGGTTATCCGTTCATTCGTCGTTTTTGGATCCGTATCTGCCGAAGGCTCTGCACAACTTTACGGCACTGGAACATCCGCGGCTAAAATTCAAAGTCTTCGCGCATCTTTTCCGTCATCTGAAATTAAAACCCCTTTCGGAGGAACTTTTGCAACACCCGTATTGTGATTTTTTAGACTTATCGCCGCAACAATGGAGCACGTTTAGGGATTTGCTCGGCGCGTTGTATTTTTTGGACGAAGTCAAAACAACGGTCAGTTATTTTAAGAAAAAGCTTCTGCTGGAACTGATTTTCGAAAAAGGCTACAATCTTGCCCTGCACCGCGGCAATTTATATGCGCCGATATTGAAAACCATCGCGATACCGCTCCGTAACGGCGAATTGGAGCAAAGAATTCATGCCGTCGGGAAATTTTTGACGGAATACCTGTGGACGCAACAGCCGGAACCGCTGATCCAACGCTTCGTTTTAAAGTTTAACAACAACTCGACGTGGAATTTCCAACACGTCATTGATCCGCACCTGCAACAACAGCTGTTTAACATTTGCCGACATCTTTTAAAAGAAACGGAGGTTTTTTGAAAAATGCTGATTTTAAAAACTTCGAAACAATTCTGTCCCGCCGATCGCATCGTCCGTTGTGACGAATACATGCTGCACGCAAAGGCGGAAGAGATTTTGAAAATTGCACAAAAGAAGCAAAAAAAGCTCCTCGAGCACGCCGATGTCCAAATCAAGCTCATGAAGGAAAATGCGCAGTCCGAATGCGACGAGTTATTCAAGAACGCACAGGCAGAGAGTGAAAAGCAGTGTCAGCAAAAGATGACCGAAATGATTTTTTCGATGACGGAGAACGGCATTCGCTACTTTTCGTTGCTCGAACAAACCTTCGTGCAAACATTAAAGGATCTGTTTCTGAAAATTCTCGGGGAAATTCCGCCCGAAGAACGCATGTATCAGCTGGTGAAGCAATCGATTAAGACCCTGTCGGAGGAGAAAACACTTCATATTTCGGTGCATCCCGATCAGCTGGTTCTGCTCAAAAGCAAAACGGACGAATTGATTGCGCAGCATCCGTCATTGAAACACATCGAAGTCGTTGCCGACAAAGCACTCCCGATCGATTCCTGCCTTCTGGAAACCGAGACGGGTATTTTGGATGCCGGCATCCCGTTGCAACTTGAAACCCTCATCAAGGCCGTCCGGGCAAGTTTAAAGTAATCCTATGGACAACCTTTTCCCAAACGGCTTCTTTACGCGCACCATCCAGGCAACGGCTTCCCTTGTGACCAAAGGCAAAGTCCTGCAGGTGGTCGGAAGCATGATTAAAGCTTACGTACCGGGCGTCAAAATCGGCGAACTGTGCACCCTGCATAATCCGAACGACCAAAACGACGCGTTGGCGGAAGTTGTCGGGTTTGTCCAGGACGCGGCTCTGTTGACGCCTTTGGGCGAAGTCAACGGCATTTCTTCCTCCACACAGGTCATTCCGTCAGGGCGCACCCACAGCGTTCCCGTGGGCATGGGATTGCTCGGTCGGGTGTTGGACGGATTGGGCAACGTCAGCGATGCGGACACCAAAGGACCCTTTGAACCGGAAACCTACTATCCCGTTTATGCCGATCCGCCGCCTCCCATGACCCGAAAGCCGATTGATACGCCGATTTCGCTCGGTTTGCGCGCGCTTGACGGTCTTCTCACTTGCGGCGAAGGACAGCGTCTTGGAATTTTTGCGGCGGCGGGCGGTGGGAAAAGTACGCTGTTGGCGCAAATCATCCGCAATACCGAAGCGGAAGTCACGATCCTGGCACTCATCGGTGAACGCGGACGCGAAGTGCGCGAATTCGTCGAAAAGGATTTGGGCGAAGAAGGGCTCAAACATTCGGTGTTGGTCATCGCAACTTCCGACCGTTCCTCCACGGAACGTTTAAAAGCCGCCTATGTTGCCACCAGCGTCGCCGAGTATTTTCGGGACAAAGGGAAGAAAGTCCTTCTCTTAATGGACAGCGTAACGCGTTTCGGGCGTGCACAGCGCGAAATCGGACTTGCGGCTGGAGAACCGCCGACGCGACGCGGATTTCCGCCGTCGGTGTTTGCAACCTTGCCGAAGCTGATGGAACGTGCCGGGCAATCGGAGAAGGGCTCGATTACCGCGCTGTACACCATTCTCGTGGAAGGCGATGACATGACGGAACCGATCGCAGACGAAACGCGCTCTATCCTGGACGGGCATATTATCCTTTCGCGCAAACTGGCGTCCGCGAACCATTACCCCGCGATTGATGTTCTTGCAAGCATCAGTCGTTGCATGAACGCCATCGTCGAAAAAGAACACAAAGCGGCGGCGGGAAAATTCCGAAGTTTGCTTGCCAAATACCAAGAGGTGGAATTGCTGTTGCGCATCGGCGAATACAAAAAGGGCAACGATGCCGAAACGGATGAAGCCATCGATAAAATGCCGCAGTTGAACGAATTCCTGCGGCAGGGCTTGACGGAGAAAACTTCCTTTAAAGAGACGATCGAACGCATGATCCAAATCGTCAATGCATGAGTGCCAAATACGAACTCCGGGATATTCTGCGCATTCGCAATCGTCGCAAGGATGCCGCCGAAACAGCACTGCTAAAGGCCAAACAGGCATTGCGCGAAGCGGAACAATTTCTGAAGGAACAGCAGGATAAAGAGGCGGATTTTATTCAAAAAAAGCCGAAGTTTATTCAAAGAATTTACGAACTGGCACTTGAGAAAGTTAAGTTCAGGCGCAATTACATGGACATCATCGCCTTCAAGCTCGGAAAGCTGGACGAACATCAAATGAAACTTGCCGTCGAAGTCGAAAAAGCTCATAATAAATGCAACGAGGCGTATGAGAAAGTTCGAGAGTGCGCACAGGCTTTGACGCAGGCGCGAAAGGAAATGGATAAGATCGAAGAGCACAAAAAGATTTGGAAGGAAGACATGCGGCGTTTGGATGAATTTACGCAGGATAAGGAACTGGAAGATTTCAAAACAAAGGCACACCATGAATGAAGAGCTTTCGATCGGAACGGATACCGTCGGTGAAACCGATGTTTTGTCGGTTTCCGCGACCGATGCGGATGAAAATGTTGTCGTTGACGTAAAGCATTTAACGGTCGATCCTGAAAACGTCACCCGTTTTCGGGAGCAATTACATTCCAAGTCTCAATCAAAAGAGACAAAGAACATTTCGACCGTCGAAGGCGAAACAAAACGCGAAATATCCGAAAGTCTCGTTTTAAAGCATTCCCGCAAAGACTTTTACGAAAAATCGATGGAATTCGATGTAACAAAGAGCATTTCGACCGCCGAAGGCGAAACAAAACGCAATGCATCCGAAAAGCCCGTTTCAAAGCATTCGGCACCGAACGAACGGACACTTTTCGGAAACAACGGCAGAAATACTCCGCCTTTTGTTGCCGGCAAAGCTCACCCCTGTCCGTCCAAAAACCAAAGTATCGACAATTTCCGCAAAGACTTTTACGAAAAACCGATGGAATTCGATGTAAATTTCCAAAGTTCCGCACCTAAAGCTTCCAGTGGTACGATGGCACGTACTTCGGGAATTTCCGACGCCGCGAGTACTTCAATACACACACGGAATTTGAGGGCGGTTACGAAAGAACTTTCTTCGGGAATACCCTCCGCCGAAACGTTTCATGCTCCCGAAAACCGTACAGCCCCGCATCCATACGGCGGGAACGACACGGTTTCGGCAAACGCATCGGCAACCAAACCGACGGGGACGAAACAGCAAAATGTTCCCGAAACCTCAAAACCACTTTCAAAAACCGATAACACCGCATCAACGGCTGAACCTCTCTCAAAAATAAAGACCCGCGAACATCCGCATTCGCCTGAAAGTGCTTCCGATATGCACAAAACCGCCGTTTGGGAGACTATTCCGTTTTTGCGAACAACCGTCGAAACGACTGCTCCCGTACAGGAGCCGACCGCCACGCAGGCATCGAAATCGCAGGCAATGCTTATTGCGCAACAAATACGCGACCACATTATCGATCGAATTTTGGTTTCTTCGAGCGCCCTCAACACTCAACACACCGTGACGGTTCGGCTGTCGCCGCGGCTGTTGCGGGACACGGAGGTGCAATTCACGCAGAACGGCACTTCGCTGGACATACAGCTGGTGTCGCAAAACAAGGACAGCGTTCAATTCCTGCAACAATATCAATCGGATTTACAAACGTACCTGCAAGGAGAACTCAAAACGTACCGCGCGATTTCGGTGCGGGTTCCGTCATCGCAGGCCTCTGCGGAACTTGCGCAACCGCACGACGGACGCTCGCGCAACCGTTTCGATTATCAATCGGCAGATGAGGAGGAAACAACATGACGGAACGCTTCAAACCGAGCATTTCGTTACCGCCGGCGTACGTACACCTGGGGAACGTCTGGCGCAAACCGTTGCCGTTTAAGTATCGGGAAAACGAATGTTTCTTCAAAATCGGCGGCTGTCAAACCTTCACGCGCGGCGCGGTATTAAGTTATATTTGGAGAGAAAAAACCGTCTACTTCTTCGCGCCCGAACAGGGTTTGTGCGAATTTCTGGAGCCCAAATTGGCGGGGCTGGACATCAATGCGCTCGGGAAAGAGTTTTTAAATTTATTTCTGGAAACGTTGCGCGAGGATATTTGCGGGATTTTTCTGCAATTTCATGAAACTTTAAAAATTCGCGAAAGCCACTGGAGCATTCAAACCATTCCGAACACCCTCTATTTCGATTGGTACAACGCCGAAAAGAACCTTTATCGCCTGTACATTATCGAAGACGGCGACAATGCCGCACCGCAACTGATGGAGAAAATTTATCAAAAGAACGGTTCTTCGGAAGGCTTGAACGGCAATGCGTGCATTTTCCCGTTCCGCTTATTGACGGGGCAGGCGCGTTTGACGGTTGAAGAACTCAAATCGCTGCGCGTCGGGGACATTATCTTGTCGCAGACACCGCGCAATCGCGTCAAATTTTACTGCGGGAAAGCCGTGTTTTTTGCCGAAAAGAAGGAACAACAATTTTGCGTTACCGGTTTGCTTATGGAAGAAGAAAATCATGATTTACCCGTCGGTGTCATGCCCGACGACGATGCCGAATTATCCGAGCTCGAAGGTGATAATGCGCTTGCCGAAGGATCGGCGGAACCCGAAAAAGCCGCGTTCCCGATGGAACAACTGCCCGTGGTGATTGCCTTCGAAGCGGGCAAAAAGGAAATTACCTTCGAACAGCTGCAACAGGTGCACGAAGGTTACACGTTTGAATTGGACCAAAAGCCCGACGAACAGGTGCAAATTCTGGCGAACGGGCACTGCATCGGACAGGGCGAGTGGGTCCAAATCAACGACCGCCTCGGCGTGCGCATCACGCACTTATCGCTTAAATAATGAACGCTTAAATAGTGAAGCCCTAAACCCGCAAAGCCGCTTCCCATGCCGGACACGAGCCCTTTCATCTACGATTCCGCCGGGATCATGATCCTGCTCGTAACGTTGGCACTCGTGCCGTTCGTTGCGATGATGGTCACGTCCTTCATTAAACTGGTGGTGGTGATGAATTTGTTGCGCCAGGCAATGGGATTGCAACAGGTTCCGCCGAACATGGTGCTCAACGGCTTGGCGATTGTTTTGACAATTTACATCATGGCACCGACGTTGCAGGAAAGCATTCAACGCGTTACCGAAGCCAATACGGTACTTGAAAATCGGAAAGCGCACCCCGATACCTTCAAACTGCCGCCGTCTATGCAACCGTTCGCAAAAAAGCAAAGTTCCGATTGGCTTGCCAATTTATTTCCTGCGGCGCAAACGGTTCGAAACAAAGCGGACGAACTCGGGGCGATTTTTAATTACGTCAAACAACCGCTGACGGACTTCTTAACCAAACATTCAACCCCGAAACACAACGCGTTTTTCAAGTCCATCGCCAAGAAATTATGGCCGAAAGCCTATTTGGAAGATTTGGACGATTCAAGCTTATTGCTTATCGTTCCGTCGTTCGTTTTGTCCGAACTAACCGCGGCATTTGAAATCGGATTTCTGATTTATTTGCCGTTTATCGTCATCGATTTGGTGGTTTCGAACGTTCTGCTCGCCATGGGCATGATGATGGTCTCGCCGATGACCATTTCGCTGCCGTTCAAACTGATGCTGTTCGTACTCGTCAACGGCTGGGATAAAATCGTCGAAGCGTTGGCGTTGACGTACCGATGACATTCGTCGGATGTTAAGAAATAGATTGCGAACTTTTATTCAACAAAATCCGACTGACTCAAATTTTCCGCGCTAAAAACACTTGACATATTGCTTTATGATCATCCCGATGATTTTGAGGGAGAAATGCCATGAAGGGTAAATGTTTCGTATTAGGGATTGTGACAGCGGTTGTTGGAAAGTCGATTTGCTTTGCGGATTATGTTGCGGAGCAAATTGTTCATCCGCGAACGGGACAGCAGACGGTCTTTTGGGGAGATGCCTCAAAAGGGAAGGACGCTTACATCGTCAGTTACGACGAGAAGAGTCAAAAATTTTATCTCGAAAAAATCGAGAAAAACAAACCGTCCTCGAAAAGCGATTCCGAATAACCCGACAACATCTCGGTTCGGTTGAACTCAACGCAACGGTCTGCGCACCGTTTGGGTGTTGTTGGATGGGCAAGTCTGCTCAAACAAGGCGACAGTCGGTTTTTGACGATGTTCCGTAGGCGTTCTCGTCCTCATCGTTAGTTACGGTGAGAGGGTGTGCGTCTGCCTCGCCGGAAGGGGAAGGATAGCCTCTTTGTCGAGGATGAAGATAAAGAAAGTTGCCGTGTTTCAGCTCAAACGAGCACAATACGGCGGTTGTGTGTCTCGCAAAACCGATATTTCGCAAGTCTGCGGTATCGGGGTGTTGGGACACGCCGTTGTTTTATAGTAACAGAACGATAAACCCGGATGCCGTTCGGATTGGTTTATCGGCAGAAATTTATCCGAAGCAGGTGTTTTCGGTCGGTTTTTGTGTTTTTTCCGACTGAATTTTTGGTACGTCGCGGCGGATTTTGATTGTATTTTTACGAAAAGCGGTTTTAAATCGGGCAAACAGGTGGCAACTCCTAAGATAGGTCAGTGGTTTGAAAAGCAGGACTTCGGTCTGTTGCTGTTTCGCGTGCTTTTCGGGATCTGCCTAACGGTACACGGTGTGTGTTCGTTACGTAGCGGAGTGGCGTTAAAACACCTCGGCGAGGCGGCAACTGCCGTCGGTCTGCCGTTTTCGAGTGTATTTTGGGGCATTGTCGCTGCACTTTTGCTGATCGCCTGCGGAATTTTTACCATCCTGGGCTTTTATTTTCGATGCGCCATGGCAACCGTTCTGGTCATGGGACTCATCGGCGCATGGCAACGGATGTCGCTCGCGTTCTTTTTTGTCTCGCCATACGCGCCTTCGGCGTTGATGATGTTCATCGGTCTGACGTTTCTGTTCATCGGTTCGGGGCGTTTTGGCGTAAAAAAATAGGTAAGAAAGGATGATTTTGTGAAAATTCATAGTGAACCCGTCAGTTCGGTGGTACAAAAGGCAAGCGTTACGTTTGATGCGAAGGAGTGCGAAGGGGCACAATTATCGGTGTTAAAGCGGTTGCAGGCAACGGCGACGCTTCCGGGATTTCGAAAAGGGAAAGTGCCGTTTGAGCTTTTAAAACAACGTCTCGGCGACGGTCTGGAAGCGGAAATACGTCAGGAACTGTTGCAGCGGGCGTTGCGTCAAATCAGAGACGAACAACCGTCGTTGAAAATTGTGTCCGTCACAAAGGCGGATGTTTCCGACAAGGATAAAGGGCGGTTGTTGGAAACGGAATTTGAAGTCGCACCGCAGTTGACGTTGCCCGATTACAAAAACTTTCCGCTGGAACCGATGAACATCGTTGTTTCGGAGGAAGAAAAAACCGCCTTCATTGATCGCCTGCGGAAGCAACACGCGACGTACGAAACGGTGGAGCGCGCGGTACAATCGAAGGATTACGTAAAGCTTTCCTACGAAGGCACCGTCGACGGCAACCCTATTCAAAGTTACGGAAACGTACCGTCATTGTGGGGAAAGCAGACAGGCACTTGGGAGGAGGCGGATGCGAAGGACGGTTTCGGTATTCCCGAGATTGTTTCGGGACTGGTCGGTTTGAAAGCCGGCGACGAAAAGGATATTGCGGTGCATTTCCCCGAAGATTTTGCGGTTGAAGCGTTGCGAAAAAAGGAAGGTACCTATCACGTATCCGTTCTGGAGGTGCGAGAAGTCAAACTGCCGCCGTTGGATGAAGAGCTGTTTAAAAAGTTGCAGGTTAAAGATGCGGAACAGCTGACGTCTTTCGCCGAAGCAAGCATTCGCCGACAGAAAGAATACGAATACGCTTCCGAACAAAAGCAGCGCATTGCGGATTTCCTCATTCAGTCGGTCACAAGCGATCTGCCGCCGACATGGATTAAAAACACGACCAACAAAGTTTTGCGGGAAATGGTGAATTTGTTTTCGGCGCACGGCGTCAAAAGCGAAGAGATGGAGGCGCAGAAGGAAGATTTGCACGAAAAGGCGCGAACGATTGCCATTGATCGCGTAAAGTTGAACCTTTGCTTCGAGAAAATTTTCGAAGAAGAAAAATTAAAGCTGGAAAGTCACGATTTTGATCCGATTATTCTGCAGGAATCCCGCAGTTTGCGCATTCCGCCGAAGCAGTTGGTTCAAAAGATCCAACAGGACGAAGCCCTGCGCGAAGATATTCGCATGAAGGCGTTTCAGGCGAAGATGATTAATTGGCTCTTTGTTTTATTGTTCCGAAAGGCGCACCCGAACACCGAAACTTCCGCTTCATAATTGTTATGCCCTACCTTCCCCTTCCTTATGTCTACGAGCGCGACGGTCGCGGCGAACGTTCGTGGGATATTTACAGTCGGTTACTGAAAGACCGCATTGTCTTTATCGGCACGCCCATCGATGATTTTGTCGCCAATTCCGTCATTGCCCAGTTGCTGTTTTTGCAAATGGAAGACGGCAAAAAGGACATTCATTTGTACATCAACTGCCCGGTCGGAAGCGTGACGGCGGGCATGGCGATCTACGACACCATGAACTTCCTGCATTGCGACATTGTCACCTACTGCATCGGTCAGGCGGCGAGCATGGCAACGGTGTTGCTTGCGGCGGGAACGCCGGGGAAACGTTATGCACTCCCGAACAGTCGCGTCATGATCCATCAGCCGTCGGGCGGCGCAACGGGACAGGCGTCGGACATTTCGATCGCCGCGAAGGAAATTCTCCGCTGGCGCGCCACGCTCAACGGCGTTCTTGCCAAACACAGCAGGCAACCGATCGAGCGCATTGAAAAGGATTCTGACCGCGATTTTTTCCTCACCGCCGAGGAAGCGCGCGCCTACGGTCTCATCGATCGCGTGATCGTCAATAACCCGCAGAAAACGGAAACCGCAAGCTCCTGATGGCAAAAGACGCAACGCATTGTTCTTTTTGCGGTCGTTCGGCGGATCAGGTCGAAAAGTTGATTTCTTCCCCCGACGGAAAAACGGGCATCTGCGACGAATGCATCGATGTTTGTTGCGATATGCTCGACAAAGAGGAAGAAGAGGCGGAAGAGGTTTATTACGAAGGCGAAGAGGAGGAGCCGTCGTTTTCGAAGTCCAAAAAACAAAAAAAGCCGCTTCCGAAGCTGAAAATTCTATCGCCCAAAACCGTCAAAGGCGTCTTGGATGACTATATTATCGGGCAGGAGCACGCCAAAAAGACTCTGGCGGTGGCGGTTTATAACCACTACAAGCGTCTGGTAACGCAAAAAGGACTGACGACCTTTGAAATCGAAGACGGTCTGCAACTGACGGATACGGTTCCGGAAGCTCTGAAAAACGTCGAAATCGAGAAAAGCAACATTCTGTTTGTCGGTCCGACGGGAAGCGGAAAAACGCTGTTGGCACGCACCTTGGCACGTACGTTAAATGTACCATTCGCGATTGCCGACGCGACGACGCTCACCGAAGCCGGCTATGTCGGCGAGGACGTCGAAAATATCGTTCTGCGGCTGTTGCAGGCAGCGGATTATAATGTGGAGCGCGCCGAAACGGGCATCATCTACGTGGATGAAATCGACAAAATCGGTCGCAAAACCAACAACGTTTCCATCAGCCGCGACGTTTCCGGCGAAGGCGTACAACAGGCGTTGCTGAAAATCCTGGAAGGCACCGAGTGCAATGTTCCGCGCCGAGGCGGTCGCAAACACCCGGAGCAGGAATACGTTCGCGTCAATACCTCCAACATTCTTTTTATCTGCGGCGGTGCGTTCGTCGGTCTCAACAAAATCATTGCCGAGCGCATGGGGCGCAACATCGTCGGTTTTGAACACAACGACACCAAAATCGACGAAGCGGAGGCGGCGTTCATCGAGCAAAACGTACAAGCCGAGGATTTAATCCAATTCGGCATGATTCCCGAGTTCGTCGGACGCCTGCCGGTCATTTCGGTGTTACGCGAGCTGACGGCGGAAGATTTAACCTTTATTTTAAAACAAACGAAAAACGCACTTCTGTTGCAGTACGAAAAACTGTTCGCGATGGAAAACGTTCAGCTCGTCATCGACGACGCGGCGGTAAAGGCGATCGTTCAACAGGCACTGGAGCTCAAAACGGGTGCCCGCGCATTGCGTTCCATCATCGAACGCCTGATGCTGGATGCCTTTTTTGCGGTTTCCGAAAACAAAACCCTTCGCACGGTACGCATTACCGAGGAAACGGTTTTGAAGCATACGGCTCCGATTTTATCGTGAAGCACGCACGGCAACAACCGTGGGTGTACGTTGAGGAACTGCGAAGTGTTGCCTCCGTTCTGCCGTTACCGACCGACGAAGCGCAACATGTCGTTCGGGTGTTGCGTTGCCGCTCGGGGGATAAAATTACGGCTTTTGACGGTTTCGGACACACGCGCGGGGGGCATTTGAAAATTGAAAAGAAAGACGTCTCCCTGCATTTTACGGAACCGTTGCAACCAACTCCCCAACCGACGCGACAATTCCAACTGTTATTGTGCCTCCCCAATCACGTCGCAACGTTTGAGGAGATCTTGCGCAAAACGTGCGAACTCGGCATTCAAAGCATTCGACCACTGTTTTCGGAACGCACGGAACGTCTTCACTGGTCGCCCGATGTTTGGGAACAGCGATCGGAACGTTGGCGCCGAATTCTCATCGAAGCCTGTAAACAGGCAAAAAATTGCTTTCTCCCGCAACTTCACGCACCTTTTTCTCTGAAGGAATTACAGACATTGCCCTTGGGATACTGTATTCACGGCTCGCTCGATACCGCTTCGTCGCCGCTGCCATCCTCCACACAAAATACATCACTTTTTGAAACATTCTCCCCTGCCCCGTCGGAAACACTCTTTTCGTGTCTCATCGGACCCGAAGGCGGCTTTTCGGATACTGAAGAAGCATTTTTGTCAAAAATCTCCCGCGGTATTCATTTACCGACCTGCGTTTTAAGAACCGAAACTGCCGTGGTGAGTTTGGTGGCGGTTTTGAAGGTTTGGGGCGGGAATGTGCGGTAAAATTGTTTCCCTGCAACTTTTTCAGTATATTTTATTCGCTTTTTTGAAAAAACTTCCTGAATTTTTAAGAAAATACTTGCAAAACTCAAAACTGCTCTTAAGGATAAAGCCATGAGAACGGAATTAAAATCTCTCTTAAGATCGTGCGCCTTTTCGGCAGCTGTCTTACTTACAGGAGCCTCGGCGCGCGCGGATGAGTACCTATTGGCAGTCGTTCCTGTAGAAAACGACAAAGATCAATTTCAAATTCGTTGCATGAATATCGATAAACGTCAAACAGATGCGCTGTCTGTCACTCAAAACCTATGCGAAAAGCGGGTTTCTTTGGGAACATCCTCACACGAGGTTATGGTCAATTTAAATACACCCGAAGACCATACAAGTTTCAGTTTTGAGATTGGTTCCTTCAAATTTTGTTACACATTCAGTTCCTATGGCGGTGTTATCGAAATTACGGGCGGGGATGAGAGGGATTCTTTGCAGATACAAAACCAGGTGGACAATCAGACTTTTAAAATTGACACAATTAAAGCAAACATGCTCTCGATTAAGAGAGGCAGCTATAAGACGGAAGTAATCAGGATGCGTAATTGTAATGCCAATACGGTTTTGCTTACGGATTACGATGTGTGTAATAGAACAGGGATACCGCTTTTGCAAACGAGCGGGGAAAATTACATACACAATCTGATTTTGAATGGTGCTCATATCTCGAATGATGGCACGATGAAAGTGGATGGCATTTTTTGTAATACTAATGGTTCGATTACGGGTTGCTTTCCCGCAATTCTCCCGGAGACGAGCCATTCGCAAAATGCTTTTATTCTCCGTGATAAAGATTTAATAAATAATGGTTCCGCTCTGAAGGAAGTTGACTCGACATCCAAAAGTTGTACTTTCTTTAGCGACATTTCCGACCCTCGCGTTAAACGTAATGACTCATGTTATGAACTGCCTGAGGAAGGTTGTTACAGGTTTATACTTTTGGGCAATTTTAAGTGTAGTAAAGAGAGATGTGGATATGCCCTTTTGAGGGAGCAGGATTTCCATCCGGTAGCGCACTTATCAGAAGTTTTCGGAACATATTTGAGTGCTTTTGAGCCGCCGGTAAGCGAGAAGTATACAAGAGAGGCACTTGTAAGTCTCTTCAAAAACGTAAAATCCGTGAACTTACAGATAGGGAAGCAGGATTTGAACCATACTTTTTATCAACCATGTGAATTGAAATGTGCTTCCATGGGACATGCGCTTGTTATTAT
The DNA here is from genome assembly GCA_017479315.1 of Opitutales bacterium. Classification (GTDB taxonomy): domain Bacteria; phylum Verrucomicrobiota; class Verrucomicrobiia; order Opitutales; family UBA9783; genus UBA3222. The sequence continues at coordinate 14,768 of JAFVCI010000002.1, forward strand.
ACATGAAGATGATTTGCACCAAGAACCACACCAAGAAGAAAGCTCCCCTTTTTTCCCAAATGAAATAAAGAACGGACTTATACATCAGCGTTGAAATCTTGCAACGATTTATATCGCATACTACGCGAGAATGCTCCTCACGGAAGAGGCGATTTTGGGTTGTTGCATTGAAAAGTTTTTAAAGTACGCCGTTGCGGTGAAGCACAGTGCTTTCTTTTAAAAGATACTTTTTTACCCCACCGAACCGAAGTCCATCAAAACACAAAAACCTTTGAGCCGCTGAAACCGGAGAAAAAACCAAGGACTACGCACTAACAGACGTGAATTGTGTAAAAAAACGCAAAAAAACACACGCACGGTAAAAAACAACCGCGCCACCCTTACCGGACAACCAACCGCCCCCTACCCTTTAATCTCTTTATGCAGGGTGCGACGGCGCAAGAACGGATTGTACTTCATTTTTTCGACTTTTTCCGTCTGCAATTTCTTATTGCGCGTCGTCATGTAACGTGAAGGAGGCTTTCCTTCTTTGCGTGCTTCGGTGCATTCAATAATTACGGTTTCCCTGGGCATGCTTTATAAAGAACGCATTTTTGTCTTTGTTTCAAGATAAAAATACCGCATCCGTCACCAAACGTGAAAAGGGGCGTTTTTATGGAACAATCCGAAAACGCCCCAAACGTCTTGAGCTCCGCAAAACTAGAAGGCACTGTAGCCGTTACGGGCATCTTCTTCCTGTTGCTCACGGATCTGCTTCTGCATGTCCTGGGTGTAGCGACGCTGCGAAGCGATCATTTGGTCAAACATGTAGCGCATATTGGACTCTTTCATTTTTTGGCGACGCTCCTCGAACGTTAACGGCTTTACGTCGGTCTGCGCCAAGGCGTTTTGTTCGGGAACGTTTCCCGAAACGGGAACTTCGGGTTCCAAGGCGGGCATAGCCGACGGCATATAACAGTTGTTGACGGATGAGATGGACATAGGTTTTTGAATTTGACTGTTTCTCTCGTATATCGTACGTTTTTTGTGTTTCATTCGTTGTTTTTATGACCGACGGTATCCGTGCATCGCAGTTATTTCAAAGTCTCCCTGCCCATTGGTCGTTCAAGGAAGTTTTCTCCTTAGAACAGCCGATACACACCTGGATCCCGTTGATTACGGAGGCACTACGATGTTTTTTCGCCGAATGCGAACCGTCGCAATGTATTCACAGCGAACTCCCGTCGCATCTTTCCGTCACGGGCGATGTTTATATCGGTCGGAACGTTTCTCTTCCGCCGTTCGGAACGATCGAAGGTCCCGCCTACATTGACGATGAGTGTATTTTGCGCCCGAGCGTGTATATTCGCGGAAACGTTATCGTCGGTCGCGGATGTGTTTTGGGTAATTCCTGCGAATTCAAGAATTCCCTTCTTCTGGAACACGTTCAGGTACCGCATTTCAATTACGTCGGCGATTCGATTTTGGGCAACGGCGCGCATTTAGGAGCAGGATGTATTTTGTCAAATTTGCGCCTGGATCAACAATGTGTTTGCATGCGGACGCCGACGGGAGAAAAAATCCCGACTGGGTTAAAAAAGCTCGGCGCTATATTGGGCGACGGAGCGCAGGCGGGATGCAATTCGGTGTTGCAGCCGGTATCTTGTTTATTCCCGAACGCCGTCGTTTATCCGTGCGAATCTTTTAAGGGAACGCGCCTTGCCAAAACAGCAAAAGAAGGTCTTTCCCGAACGGACAAAAATTCGTTACAATAAAGGAACAAAAATGCAATAAACCGCCATGCCCGATCTCATCCAGGAACATCCGATTGCGAGCAAGTTGGATCAATATACCTTCGAGGATTTAAATCATCTTGCGGAGAACGATTACCTTTCTCTGGATGCGGAAAAGCTGGCGCGGACGTCGCCGCACGAAATCGGCTTATTCCTGGAACGCTTAACGGTTGAGGAACAGCGAAAATTTCTGCAGCGTTTATCGGAGAAAAACGCTTCCAACGTTTTGGCGGAAATGGACGCGGAAAATTCCGCCGAAGTGTTGAGTGCCATGCGGGAATTTCGGGCGGCGCGCATTATCGAACTGCTGGATCCCGACGACGCCGCCGATTTGGTCAGCAAGCTGGATGAAAGCGATCGCATTCGTCTGCTGTCCCGCATCAAACCCGACCGCGCGTTTGTGTTGCGCAAACTGTTGCGTTACGATCCGAATACCGCCGGTGGTGTCATGACGCCCGAGGTCGTGACGTTACGCGAGACCTGGAACATCGGCGAAGCCTTGGAACACATTCGGAAAATTCCGAAGAAAATCGAAAACGTCTACAATTTGTACGTTACGGATGGAGACAATCGGTTGCTGGGACTGACGACGCTGCGAAATCTTGTTTTTTCCGAACCGACCAAGCGCGTTTGCGACATCATGAACACGCAAATCCAAGCCATCGCCTGCCTTCCCGAAACGGACAAAAACGCGGTTGCCAATACCATGGCGGAGTACAACGTCATGGACATTCCGATTGTGGACGAACAAAACCGCCTTTTGGGTTGCGTCACCCACGACGACGTTCTGGATATCGTTCAGGAAGCGGCAACGGCGGATTTGCAACAGTTGCACGGTGCGGGAGCCGACGAAAGCATCCATGACGGCGTTTGGTACAGCGTTAAAAAGCGCAATCCCTGGCTGTTTATCAACCTCATTCTTGCCTTCCTATCCGCCTACATTATTTCCCGCTTCGGTTCCGTGATCGAACAAATGAGTTGGATGGCGGCGTTTATGACCGTCATTGCCAATCTCGGCGGCAACACCGGCGCGCAAACGCTGGCGGTCGCCATTCGCGGCCTGGCACTGGGGGAATTTCAAAAAGGCGACGGCTTGGGTATTTGCGGCAGGGAACTGTTAAAGGGACTGGTGAACGGACTTTTCATCGGTTTCTCCGGCGGTCTCATCGCAACCTGCATGATGCACAACGCCCTGATGGGTTTCACGGTGTTTCTGGCAATGGTCTTAACCATGGTGCTTTCGGGATTTTTTGCCGCCTTCATTCCCATCGTCCTGAAACATTTCAAATGCGACCCCGCCCAAAGTTCCTACATTTTTCTCACCGCTTTCACGGATGTTGCCGGTCTGTTCATCTTCCTGAAACTCGGCACTTGTTTGCTGTTGTCGCGGTGAAATTCGTTTTCTTGCCGCAGTTGTACTCCGAAACGGAGCAACTCGGCTCCGTTGTTATCCGCGATAATGTTTAATTTTCCCGAAAAACATAAAATACTTCTTTTTTCTCATGAGTTCTTTAACATAAAAATCGCATCCGTCGTCGCTCATGGATAACGAACCTGCTTTTCAAACCATCCAAACCGTCAAACAACTGGAAAACGGCGCACCGTTTAAGACCGTTGCCGCCGTCCGTCGCATCCACAAAAAAGTCGGGAAAACCGGCAATCCGTTCCTGCAGATCGAAGTCGGCGATGCAATCGATACCTTCACGTTTAATTGCTTTGACGGAACCGCGCCGTTTCTCTTTTTCCAAAAAACCGCTTCCAAATGCCCGCAAATCATCATTATCGAGGGCTTTATCGAGTTTTTTGCCGACAAATTGAGCCCGCGCATCAAGAGCGTTTGGGACATTCCCGAAGAACAGTACGAAGCATACTTGCCGAAAGTTATTGAAACGCCCGAAGAACCCTTGGAAGAACTGCAGGCTTCGCTGACGGAATTTATCGAAAGCATTCAATATTCCGCCCTGCGTGCAACCGTTCGGCAGGTTTTTGAAGAGCTCGGCGAGCAGTTTGTCAACAGCGTCGCGGCGGTTTCGATGCACCACGCCTACATTCACGGTCTGCTGGAACATACGGTGCACGTAACGCGGGTTGTACGGGCACTGCTGCCGTTATACAAAGAGGTCAATGCGGATTTGGCAATCGCAGGTGCGCTTTTGCACGACGTCGGAAAGGTTTTGGAATATCATTACACCGCAGCCGACGGCATCGACCGCACCGATATCGGGCGCCTGCAGGGACACGTCGTTCTCGGTTACCGCCTCACCCGAAGCGCGGCTTTAAAAAATCATCTGCATCCCGTTTGGCTGGAACAACTGGAACACATCGTTTTATCCCATCAGGGCGAACCAGAATGGGGCGCCGCCGTGTACCCTGCAACCGCGGAAGCCGTTCTCGTCAGCCTTGCGGATAACGCCGACGCCCGCATGGGCATGGTGCATCAACAACTGAAAAAAGCCGTCCCGACACAAACCTTTTCGGATTTTGTGCCGGGATTGGAGACGCGGTTGTACACAAAGGCGCTGGCGAGCGTGAAGGAAACGGAGGAAATTTGACGGTTTTTTACAGAACCTCGTTTATTCTCGCCATTCTCCACAAATGCTTCCATGCCAGGCGACCTCAAAAACGCATTGCAAAACAAACCGCTTTTCCAAACAATAACCCTGGTGGAAGAGCGGTTACAGAAGGTACTCGCGCGCGTGTACGGAATTTCCAGACGGCATGCGGAAGAGATGATTGCCGACGGAGCGGTCTGTATCAATGGCGAAACGGCACACCTCGGCAGTAAGATTGACTGCGCGAAAGATACACTGACGGTGGGGCAAAGAAAGTTACAACCGCACCTGTTGCAGTCGCAAAATTTCCAAGAGGTTTGGATGTTGTTTAAGCCGAAAGGCGTTATTTGCACGCACGATGCTCCGTTGGCGCGCAACGCGCTGGAAATGTATGTTCCGCCCGTTTTGCGGCGTCAAAAGTGGATGTTCATCGGTCGTTTGGACAAAGACAGCGAAGGTTTGCTGTTGCTGACCAACGACGGGCAGTTGGCGCACCGCGTGGCGCATCCATCCTCCGGCATCGAGAAAGTCTACCGCGTGCACCTGGATAAAGCGTTCGATTTGTCGATTTGCAACGAACTGAAGCAGGGACGCACCTGCCAGGGCGAACATTTAAGTTTCAAGTCCGTTCATGTCGTCAATTCCCACAAAATCGATATCACGTTGGGACAGGGCAAAAAGCGCGAAATTCGACGATTATTGTTTTCATTCGGCTACGAAGTGCTAAAATTAAAGCGTTGGAGGATCGGCGGACTGATACTCGACAAAAAACTGGCACCGGGGCAATCGCGCCGTTTGACAGCAAAAGAAGTGAAACAGATTTTCGAAAACGCATGCTGAGGGTTGTTGCAGTTTTTTGGATTCTTTGTTTCGAGAGCGGCTTGTGTTCGGCTTGGACGAAACCGTCGCACGGTGACAAAAGCTCCGCAACATCCGAAAAAGCGACCAAAACGTTATCATCCGTTCGAAACTTCGAGGGTGTAATCAAAACGGTCGGTTTTTTGGATAAAATGTCGTTTTGGTGGCAAAATTTGAAAGACGTTCATTATTGTCTGTGTGATAAAAAGAACAGACCGATCGCGTTTTTAAGGTCTCCGCAGGACGTTCGCAAAGCGCATCAATTGAAAAAACTCGTTCATCGGAACGTCTGCATTAAAGGTATTCCGCAGTACATTAACAAAGAGCCGTACCTCTTAATCATTGTCGAAGATGTGTGCCCGTAATACGCGGATTTTGTTCGGGAAGCCTGTTGCGGATGCGATTTTGACGTCCGTGCGGAAGGAGGTTGCGACTTTAAAAGGACGTCCGCCGTCGGTGGTTTTTTTGCGCGTCGGAGAGGACGGAGCCTCCGTCTCTTACGTTAAACAAAAGGCAAAATGCGCGTCCAAAGTCGGCATTCAAAGCGAAACACGCGTTTTCGACGAAACGACAACGGAAGAACAACTTTTGGCGGAAATTGCCCGCTTAAACAAAGATCCGAACGTCGACGGCATTTTGGTTCAGTTGCCGTTGCCGAAACACATAAATACTCTCAACATTCTTCGCGCCGTCGATTCGAAAAAGGACATAGACGGCTTTACCGATATCAATTGCGGTCATTTGTGGCAGGGCGACGGTTCGTTGATACCGTGTACGCCCGCCGGGATTATTGAACTTTTAAAGTATTACCGCATCACAACGGAGGGCAAACAGGTTGTCATCGTCAATCGCAGTTCGATTGTCGGGAAACCGCTGGCGGCGTTATTATTGCGACATTCGGAATTCGGGAATGCCACCGTCACCGTTTGCCATTCGTACACGCAAAATTTGTCCGACATCACCAAACAAGCCGATATTTTGGTGCTTGCCTGCGGAAAACCGCATGCCTTCGGGCGTGATTACGTGAAAGAAGGCGCCGTCGTCATTGATGTCGGCATCAATCGCGTGCCCGCCGATAACGAACGCGGGTACATGATTCGGGGTGATGCGGATATGGAAGCATTGACGGGGTATGTTGACACACTCACACCCGTCCCGGGAGGCATCGGACCGCTGACGGTTGCGATGTTGATGAAAAACACGTTGCAAGCGTATTACCTATGTCAACAGCCGTGAATAAAATTCAAAGTACATTTTTGCCGCCGGCACCGATCACGCAACGCATGCTTGCGATGCTGTGCGATTTGGTTTTGCTTTTTCTGCTGAATATCTTCATCGTCGGGAAGCTGTGGTTACCGCTTTATCATGCGGAGGCGATGGCGCAATTTCAAATCCTGATCGAAACCTACTCGCTTCAACTGCTTCAGGGGCACATAGGCGGATTTTTCGCGGAGCTCAAAAACAGCCCCGAACTGTTACACATGTTCCAAGCACTCGATTGGGTTTTATTTTGGCTCGCCTGGGGATATTACGCCGTCAACGGTTGTTTTTTTCAAGGCGGTACCCTCGGAAAGCAAATTTTCAACCTGCGCATCCTGAAATTGCCGCAGCTGAAACCGCTGTCCTTTTTTGACAACGTTTGGCGTTCGGGAACATTTATCTTCTTTCTGCTGACAGGATTCCCGTTTTTGGCGGCATTGGATTTCTTTTGGATGTGCGTTCAACGACAGCACCGCGGACTGCACGATTTATTCTGTCAAACGTACGTCGTCAATTGCACGCTGTTGGAGCAAATTCAGGGACAAATCGGTGAAGCGGTGCGTTCGGTGGTTCAGGCGGAAAAATCGAAGGAAGATACGGAAAAATCAGAATAGATCTTGGAAATTTTGTTTCCCGAACCTACTCGCTTTGCTCAATTTGCCGCAACACCGCTTCGGCAACGGCTTCCGGAGAAACGTTTTTCAAATCGCCATTCGTTGCCTGAAAAATACAATGTTCCGCCGTCGGATACGGTCCGGAACGCTGTCCGCTTGTGGGTCCGTAAATACCGACCAACGGTTTTTTCAACGCCGCCGCCAGATGCACGGGACCGCTGTCATTGGCAATCACGCATCGTGCCGATTGAATGAGCGTCGGCAAATCCGATAAACGTGTCTGACCGATAAAATTCGTAAAACGCGGATGTTGCGGCACCCCCTTCGGCACTCGTTGCCCGATCCATACACAACGGTACGGCGTTTGTTCCAACAGCAATCGCGTCAATTCGGAGAAAAACGGCCATTCCTTTTCGATGCGACCGCTGTTCGGAAACAACAAAATCGAGCCTTTTTCGAACGGAAAATGCCAATCGCTCGTTTTCAGCGTCAACGGTCGTTGCGGTTGTGAATGCAATCCTAACGGCGTCAACAAGGATTGCAAAATATCCACCTCATGGAACGGCGCAAAAGTCGGCATGAAGGTCTTTTTATAAAAAAACCGCGCTCCTTCGCGCGCATTGCCGCGTCCGATTTTCTCTGTTGCTTTTACAAAAAACGTCATCAGTCCCGTTCGCAAAAGTCCTTGCCCGTCAATAAGGTAATCATACCGATACGCACGCACCTCTTTTATTAAACGGCAAAAGCCACGGATACCGCCGTGACGTTCAAAAATGAAAAGCTTCGAAATAACGGGGCTCAGACGCAAAAATTCCGCAAAACAATCGCGAATAATCCAATGAATATCCAAGGAAATGCCGTTTTTCTCCGCCGCTCGATACAAACCTTCAACTGCCTGCAGCATTTGGACAACGTCCCCGAATGCCGACGGTTTGACGATTAAAATTTTATATTCTTGTGAAGATTGCACGAGCTATCTGTCCTCCTACAGGGTAGCAGGTTGTATTTGAACAGACAATATCCATACTTATCATCGGATATTGCAATACCGAAAAAAGCACTGCTGTTTGGATTTTTACAAAAATTGCATCCCAAAGCTCTTAAACATTCTGCCCGTATGCTCACAGCGAAACAAATATCCACCCGCGTACGAAAAAAGCCGCAAAACGGCGGTTTTTTTTCGTGATTGATTATGCGTAAAATAAAATTCTCACTTTCTCTTTTTCAACTTCTTCTGCTTTATTTCCTCTTTGCTTTCTTCATCAAAAATTATCTTATTACGGTTTGTTATTATTTTCTTTTCCATTTCTTGATCTGACTCACTTTGTCCCGATTCGCAATCCTTACCAAATTCAAGGCGATACAGGAGTCGACGATCCCACTTTAGGTCTTTCACCGGATCCTTATTTATAATCAAAACTTTACACTTTTTATCATCACCTATATCTTCCGCACTCTTATCACCCTCTTTTTTGCCTTCAACCTCTGCCTCTGGGGCATTCCTCTTTTTATTCAAAAATTTATCCTTTTCACCATCACCCTCTCTTTTGCCTTTAGCCTTTTTTGGAAGATACTTCTCTTTCAACCCTCGTACATAACGACTGAGACGTTTTACTTCACTTGCATCATTCCTCAAAAGAAAAGGATCGATGTGTTTTCTCTCCTTACCACCTCCATCGTATTTATACTCAGTCAGTAATGAGGCTACTCGTTCATTCGGAACACTCAAAGGCACGAGAATGCATTTGTAATTCTCCGACGGAATCAGAAATACAGTTTGAGAGCAAAGTTCCCAACTATGATGCATCCCATTTTCACACGCATCGCAAGGTCTATCGCCCGTCTCTGTACACATCTCATCTTGCTTATGTTCGTGTCCGAAACTGCATTTCCAGCAAAACGCGCCTTCAAGGCTCCCTGCAATCATACTGCCACCAAGCAGAACGACTTTGCTTAAACTTTTCGCATCCATACAAAATACTTCTCCTATTTTTTATCCTTCTTTTCCTGTAATTTTCTTTTCAAAGATCTCTCCTTTATCGCCAATTTTTCTGCTTCTTCTCGCCTCTTAATCTCCTCCATTTTTTTCCTCTCTTCTTCCTTTTCCGCATCGGACATTGGCACTCCTATTTTCTTTTTTTCTTGTTGTAAAAAAGTGCTAATTTTTTCCAATCGCCGTCGTTTTTTTTCTTCTGACTCTTGTACCTCTTTTCCCTTTTGGAACTGTCCGCGAAGCTTTTTGTTTTCTTCCGAAAACTTCTCTTTCAACTCTTGTACTCGAGATTCAAGGCGTCGTACCTCGATGTTTTGATCAGACTCGATTTCCGGGCAATACTCTGCGTACCGTTCGTCTCTTCGTACATTACTGCATCCGTATTCATACCATAATTCGGCGATTTTTCTCTCCGGAACTCTGTACGGAAGAATAACATACTTTATACCTTCCGATCGGAAACCGAACACCGATTGAGGACAAACTTCATACCCACTGTGATAATCCGAAGTACACATGGGATTATCACAGGCTCGTTCCCACTGCCAGCAACAAAAACATGCTTCATCCTTTTTATGTTCAACTCCTCTACTGCATTTCCAGGCAAACGCACTCTCGATGTTCACCGCAGGAATACTGATACCGAATAAGCCGATTTTTATGAAACTTTTTGCATCCATTTCCTCATGCAAAACATTTTTTTAGAAAAAAAGAAACAAAAAAAATACAAAAAATTCCGCAGAAAGAAAACAGCGGCATTTTTTTCTCAAAAAAACGAAACAAGTAAAGTCAGAAGGATAACAGCAAGCACCTTACCGAAAATCCGTCGGGTCTACATCCAAAATATCGATCACATTCGACGGCATTTGAAAACGTTGGCGCAGGTTTTGAAGTTGCGGAAGAAAAGAAGTTTCGTGCGGTACCAAATACAGCAGGTGCATGCGCCAATAACGATGGGCTTTGTTTATATAAGGCACGGCAGGACCCATAATTTCAACGTCCTCGGATACGTTTTTTCGCAAAAAACCGTTCCATTGGTCGACGACGTAGCGAAGCGTTTTTTCGGAGAAACTTCGAAACAAATGTCTGACCATGCGACGAAACGGCGGATAACGATGCTGTTTACGCAAAGCCGTTTCGCGATCCAAAAATCCGACGGTATCGTGTTCCAACGCGTACCGCACCCAATCGGCTTCCGGCGAAAACGTTTGAAGCACAACTTCCCCGGGACGTTCGGCACGTCCGGCGCGCCCGCTCACTTGCACTAATAATTGAAACAAACGTTCCGAGGAACGAAAATCTTCCGCCGCGGTGATTAAATCCGCCTGAATGACGCCGACCAGCGTTAAATGCGGAAAATCCAGCCCTTTCGCCACCATCTGCGTGCCGATGAGAATATCGTACTTTCTCTGCAAAACCGCTTCATACCAATCGTTCTCTTTCGAAGCCGCATCCGAATCGAGTCGCAAAATGCGCGCGCGCTTGAAAAGTTGCTTCAAACAGGCTTCAATGCGTTGCGTTCCGAGACCGACGCTGAGTTTCATCGGCGAACGGCAGGCGGGACATCGGTCATACGCCGTAACGCGCGTATCGCAGATATGACACCGCAAGGTACGGTCGGTTTTGTGAAAAACCAAATAACTCTTACAGTTCGGACATTCCAAGCGCACGCGACACTTGGGGCAGTAGTAGTACGGTGCATATCCGCGGCGATTAAGGAATAACAGAGCCTGTTCGCCGCGATCCAGGCAGGCACTTAATTTTTCACGCAACAACGCCGACAGCACGAAGGAACCTTCAAAATTCGGCTTTTCGTAGCACATATCCGCCAAGGAAACCTTCGGTAACGGTTGCCCCGACGGGCGTTGTGTCAACATATGAAGTTCATAGTGCCCGCAACGAACTTCGTTCCAACTTTCCACGGACGGCGTTGCGGAACCCAAAACGCACGGTGCGTTGTTCAAACACGCGCGGTACAACGCCAAGTCGCGCCCGTGGTAGCGCGGGGTTTCCGATTGTTTGTAGGAAGGTTCGTGTTCCTCGTCGACGACGACCAAGCCGAGGTGTTTGAAAGGCAAAAACACCGCGGAACGCGTTCCCAAAATCACATCCATCGTTCCGTTCAACGCTCCCTGCCACACCCGCATACGTTCGCCGTCCGAAAGCAGACTGTGCCAAAGTCCGACGCGAATACCGTACGCCGATAAACGTAACTTTATTTTTGCCAGCGCCTGAGCGGAAAGCAGGATTTCGGGCACCAAATATAATGTCTGAAATTCGAGGTTTTTCGCTTCCGCCGTCAACGCATGATAAAGTTCGGTTTTTCCCGATCCCGTCACGCCGAACAGCAGATGCGCCGAAAATTTTCCTGCCCGTAACGCTGCCCGAAGTTTCTCGAAAACGCTTTCCTGCTCGTCGGTCAACGGCAACAGTGTATCGTTACTTTGAATTTCCGCCAGTGGTTGTTCGCAACGTTCGACATATTTTTTTTCAATTAAACGTTTTAAAAGCGGCGTTCCTTTCGGAAAGTTTTTGCGAAATTCCGCTTCCGAGACAAAAGGATGTTGTTCGATCCAACGATAGACAGATAACTGTTGCACGGCGCGCGACGAAAAAAGCGCCGTTACGTCGGTGATATGAAGAAAAAATTCTTTTTTAAATACTTTGCCGATGCGAAGAAACGCCGGCAGAGCCGTTTCGAGTACGGTACCGAGCGGGCACATGTAATAATCCGCAACCCGTTGAATGATCGCAAGGTTATCCTCACGTACCACGGGTGTTTCGTACAAAGCCCCTTCAACGGGAACCAACGCATAATCCGATTCGGGTGCGATGTTCGAAACCTTCGTCACCAGCCCTACCGTTCGTCGCCCTCTGACGCGAACCTGCACCAACATGCCGACTTGGAGCGGTTGCGGTGCGGTATAAGTTAAAGCGCGGTCGACCGAACGCAACGGCAAAACATCGACATAAAACATCTTACCATGCGTAACTGGTTTTTACCGCCAAAAGATGCCCGTCGGGCGCAAAAATTTCAATCTTCCACGCAATCAAACTGTTCGAAACTTTCCGCTGCGCTTTTTCATCAAGTTGTTCCGCTTTATGCGCGTCTTCTTTCTTTTTCATATCCCAGGGATTTGCCTTCTTTTGCTCCCAATCGCCTTGCTTTGCCGCTTCCGCGTTTTGCAACTCCTCCGCGGCTTCCTTTGAAACAATCCCTGTCGAAGCCGCATCGGTCATACCGAGCCAAATTTCGTTTTGGTACAACAGCGAATGTTTCACCTGCGGCATTATCCACGTGCGCACATGCTCCTGCGGCGAATCGCTTCCGATAAAGGTTATTTTAAACTCCGACTCCGCGGGTATCATCGATAAGGCGCAATCCAGCTTCACGATAAAGTACAAACCCGCCTTTTGGGTCAGATCGGAACGCACAATGATGCGCCCCATTTTGCTCTCTTCGTGCGTAAAAGCCTGAATAATGCCTTTGTAAGCATCTTCGGATTTCGAAACCAATGCTATGTCGTCCACCAAAACTTTCGTTAATGTATAACGTTTCCGCTTCTCTTTCGGGGTGACGGTCTTCGGCTTACGCGGAACATTCCCGTGTAATG